>JBDTVL010000065.1:0-8627 GCA_040007215.1 Flavitalea sp. | reverse complement strand
AGATGATCAGAACCTTGGAATGGTATTGAAGAACTACCTGGAACTGAACGATTTTGACGTAACCCTGGAAAGAGATGGGAGGTTAGGGCTGGCCGCATTTCAACGTGAAAAATATGATCTCTGCCTGCTGGATATCATGATGCCGAATATGGACGGATTTACGCTGGCCGAAGAGATCCGGGATGTGGATCCCGATATACCCTTATTCTTTCTCAGCGCCAAAACGATGAAAGAAGACATTATTCAGGGGTATAAACTGGGCGCCGATGATTATATCACCAAACCTTTCGACAGTGAAGTATTGCTGCTGAAAATAAAGGCGATACTTAAACGTAATGAGGATGGCAATAAAGAACAGGAAAACCGGGAGTTCGACCTGGGCAGCTATCATTTCAATCCTAAACTCAGGGAACTGAGCCATGATGGAAAGATGCAAACGCTTTCTCCAAAAGAAAATGATTTGCTGAAATTACTCGCCGAACATCTTAATGACCTGCTGTCCCGCGAACATGCTCTTAAGAAAATATGGGGAAGCGATACCTATTTCAATGGAAGAAGCATGGACGTGTATATCGCCAAACTGAGAAAATATCTTAAAGACGACAGCCATATAGAGATCGTGAATATTCATGGAAATGGATTCCGTCTGGTGGCTCCTGCACCTACGGCATAAGCAGTCAGTAAAAATAAATTAAAAGGCAAGACCAGGTTACCCTGGTCTTGCCTTTTTGCATTAATAAATAGAACGATGCCTTTCAGCAGATCAATAAGAAAACTTTCCTTATAAGGATGGTATTGATATAATCGCTGATCAGGTGAAGAGCAGTTGATCTTCACTGCCGAAAGATTTCTTACCCAGATGCTCATACGCTTTTGCAGTTACTTCGCGGCCGCGTGGCGTTCTCTTCAAAAATCCTTCCTGTATCAGGAATGGTTCATATACTTCTTCTATAGTGCCGGCTTCCTCTCCCACTGCAGTAGCGATGGTGGTGATGCCCACCGGGCCGCCTTTGAACTTATCAATAATAGTAAGCAGTATTTTATTATCCATTTCATCCAGCCCGAATTCATCTACATTCAGCGCCCTTAATGCATGTTTGGTAATATCAAGATCAACCACTCCATTATGCAGCACCTGCGCAAAATCTCTAACCCTTCTCAATAATCCATTAGCGATCCTGGGCGTTCCCCGGCTCCTGCGCGAAATTTCATGAGCGGCATCGGAAGTGATCTTTGTATGGAGAATACCTGATGAACGGGTAATGATATGAAACAGCGTGTCCGCTGTATAGTATTCCAGCCTTGACTTAATGGCAAACCTCGACAATAGCGGGGCCGACAACAGGCCGCTGCGGGTAGTAGCGCCAATAAGCGTAAAAGGATTAAGGTTAAGTTGTATACTCCTCGCGTTGGGGCCCGTATCGATCATGATATCAATACGGTAATCCTCCATCGCCGCATACATGTATTCTTCCACAACATTGCTAAGCCGGTGTATCTCATCTATAAACAATACATCATGGGGTTCGAGGTTAGTGAGCAGTCCTGCCAGGTCGCCGGGCTTTTCAATGACCGGGCCGGAGGTTTCCTTAATATTGGCGCCGAGTTCATTAGCGATGATCCGGCTTAGCGTGGTCTTACCCAATCCCGGCGGTCCATGAAATAACACATGATCGAGCGCTTCATTTCTCATTTTCGCCGCCCGGATAAATACTTTGATATTATCAATGATCTGCTCCTGACCGGCAAACTCTGCAATTACCGAAGGCCTGATATTATTTTCAAAATCCTTGTCGGCTGCGGTCAGCGAACGGGCTCCATTATCCAGGTTAGCATTAGGCATCAGGTAAAATTATGGTTATTTTTGAAGTATGGATTATGAAAGTTTTATAAAAAGCATTTCGGCGGCAGAGCCTCTGCCAGGGCTCTCGCCCTATTTGAAAGCTTTATGGTACGACGCAAAGGAGCGCTGGGACATGTCGCATAACATTGCGCAGGATATAAACGACAGAAACGGTTCATGGATACATGCCTACCTTCATCGTAAAGAAGGCGATGATGCTAATGCGGGATATTGGTATAATAAAGCGGGAAAGTCATTCCCGCAGGTATCGCTGGAAGAAGAATGGACGCTGATGGTAAAAGCTTTTATCTGATCTGTACTAATGCTAAAGAATATCGATTATCAACTGGAGTTCCGAAGGTTCCTGAGCAGTCAGCACCTGTACACCGGTATTCGCATTACCATGGGCATTATTATTCCGGCAACCATCCTTTATCATTTCGGACTGCTCACCGCCATGATCAGTATTCCATTGGGCGCTTCTTTTATAGGCCTTACTGATCTGCCCGGCCCTTTTCAGCATCGCCGCAATGGGATGATAGCAGGCATCCTGCTCAATTTTGCTATTGTACTTATTACGGGTTACAGTCACCCATATCCCCTGCTGATCGGCATAGAGATCATTTTTTTTGGTATTTTCCTTTCCCTGATTGGCGTGTATGGCCTCCGGGCCAGTTCTCTCGGGCTGGTAGCGCTGATCGTATTCATTCTTAATGTCGACAGCAGCTTTGGCTCGGCCGATATTATACAACGGGCGGTAAATTACGTGATCGGGGGCGTATGGTATGCCTTACTTAGCCTGAGCCTGTATTCCCTGCGTCCCTACAAACCTGTGCAGCAATTGCTGGGGGAATGTCTTATGAAAACCGGCGACTACCTGCTCACCCGGGGATTATTCTATAACCGGAATAGCGATCCCGATTCGATTCTTCCGCAGTTAATGGACCACCAGGTAAGGATACACCAGTACCAGGAACAGTTAAGAGAAATGCTGTTCACTACGCGGCGTTATATGTCTGAATCAACACATAAGGGACGAATACTGATGATGACCTTCCGTGACAGTATTGATCTGTTTGAAAGGATCATGACTTCGCAGCAGGACTATACGCTTTTACATAAAGAATTTGATGACGCCGGCATACTGGAAACTTTTCATGAACAGATCCGGGAACTGGGCTATACGCTACGCAATATAGGTTTGTCCATACAGGAAGGACAATCCTATACTTTCAGCGCAGGCATAGAATCGGCCCTGGAACAAAGTAAGGAAGCTTTTAAAAAACTAAGAGAAAATAAACTGGACGCCGGAAATGTAGAAAGCTTTATCCGGCTAAGAAATATACTCAACAGCCTGCAGGAACTAACTGATAGGGTTAAACGCATTGAAACATATACCACTTATGATCGCAGCGTTGCAGGGCAGTTTAAGAATGATGCAGACTTCTCGAAATTCGCCACCCACCAGGAGATCAATGCAGACCTTCTTCGTTCCAATCTTTCCTGGAGTTCGGCCAATTTCCGGCATGCGCTCCGGCTAACGATAGCGCTACTGATGGGCTATCTTATTTCACTGTTTTTTACGTTCGGGCATGGCTACTGGATATTACTGACCATAGCCACCATCATCAAACCCGCGTACAGCCTTACTAAAAAAAGAAATATACAACGACTCAGCGGAACTTTTGCCGGGGCCGCCATCGGTTTCCTGGTTTTGTATTTTTCGCATGACAACACGATCATGTTTGTGGTAATGGTAGCTATGATGATCGTTTCCTACGGGCTGCTTAGAATAAATTATGGGTTAAGCATCGCCGGGCTTACCGTGTTCCTGCTGATCTCTTTTCATTTCCTGAATGCCCAGGGGTTGACTATCGTTCTGCAGGATCGGATAATCGATACCGTTATAGGATCCGCGATCGCCTATATTGTTTCCTATTTTGTTTTACCCGCCTGGGAACATGAGCAGATAGACGCTTTCATAAACAGCTCTATACGCGATAACCAAAAATATTTTAATGCTGTGGCTACCTCTTTTACCGACGCGGCGGCAGATCCCAGTTCTTACAAGATGTCCAGGAAAGACGCTTTTGTAAGCCTGGCCAATCTTTCCGATAATTTCCAGCGCATGTTATCCGATCCAAAGAACCAGCAGCCCAAGCTTCCGCTTTATCACCAGTTCGTTTCGGCCAGTCACATGCTCACTTCGCATATTGCGGCCTTATCGTCGTATGCCCAGCAATACGGCGCTGTATATGCGCACAGCGATTTCCAGCCTTTTATCCATCTCATCAATAAAACATTTGACGAGACCGGTAAAAAAGCGCTAGCCGATGCTGCCTTACCTGCCAGTGAAATAAATGAATGGCCCATCATTAAAAAAGTACAGCGATTACTTGACCAGCGTAAAAAAGACCTGGAAAAAGGATTGGAAACCACGCCCGATGATACAAGAAAAATATTGTCTGAATTATCTTCTGTAACCGATCAGTTCAGATTGATCTATACCCTTACCGCTGATCTGGTAAAGATTTTGCGGCAGATCAGGTGGGCATCTGTCAGTCGGCCAGTTTAATACCTGTTTTAGCGAATACGATCTTATGCTGTTTGTATAAATTACCGGTGGTCATTTTGAAGGTCTTCTTACTCATGCCGAAAAAAGAATAGATCTCTTCGGGATCTGATTTATCATGATAAGGCAGGTAACCGTTATTTTCTTCCAGCAGGCGCATGATTTTCTGGGTTTCATCTTCCACCCGTTTGTAGCCTGGTTGTCCGGCAACCACATCTATCTTGTTATCGGGATATATTTTTTTGATGTATCCCTGGAAGCTATCGCCGATGCTGATATCGCGGTACACTTCATTAAAATGCAGTACGCCGCTGTGCAGATGGTTAATGATCACCACATAACCGATCTCGGTGCGTCGGTAGATCATCACGTTCACCAGTTGCAGTTCTTTTACCGTCAGGTCGTCATTCCTTAAAAAGTTTTCAATCTTTTCGGACGCGGTCAGTCTGCCGGTACGTTCATCTATATAGATCTTCACCAGGTATTCTTCTCCTGAATGCATCAGCGTAAGCTGTTTGGACCGGGGCACGAACAGGTCTTTCATCAATCCATTATCCATAAATGCGCCCTGCGGGGTGGTACTGACCACTTTCAGTTTTACAATATCGCCCACTATTCCTTTAGGTCGCTGGGTGGTGGCGATAAGCCGGTCTTCTCCATCGTGGTATAGAAAAACTTCCAGTTGATCGTCGAGCGTAGCTCCTTTTGGTACAAATCGCCGGGGCAATAAAATACCTTCATTACCATCATCGAGGTAAAGACCAAAATCAACCTCACGGATCACCCTGAGGGTATTATATTCTCCTACTTTTATCATGAATACATGCTGAAAAGCGGAAAGATACGCAAGGCTGCTTAACTTGTGTTATGAAAAATTTGATCATCGCCGGCGTTCTGGTCCTGAGCGGAGCGCTTCTGCTGCCTTCCGGCGGCTATAGCCAGGGCGGCAAACCAGTTTTAAACCATATAGCGGTATACGTGCAGGACCTGAAAGTGAGCACAGCTTTTTACCATAACATTGTCCAGATCGATACCATTCCTGAACCATTTCACGATAACCGTCATACCTGGTTTTCTATTGGAGGCAACAGCCATCTACACCTGATACAGGGCGCTAAATCAATTGTTGACCATGATAAGAATGGGCATCTTTGTTTCAGCGTGCCATCGATGAGCGATTTTATTTCCAGGCTGAACCAGCATCAGATCAAATATGAAAGCTGGGCCGGTGAATCTATGAAAGAAACCATCAGGGTGGATGGCATTCACCAGATCTATTTTAAAGACCCGGATGGATACTGGATTGAGATCAATACCGATTATAAGCTTTAAAGCGTCAGGCAAACGATGATCGTTTGCCTTTTTTGTTTCCACACTATATTATTTATTCTGCAAAGTTTCTGCGGCAAAACGGGGAAGAAATTTGCCCTTTAGATCATTATCAAGATCTGTCATCCTTTTATGCGCTGATTTTAAAGCGGAATTTTACCTGAACAGCAAGGCATAATTTTTTATTATACCTGATCGAATTATTCACAAACCTATTTTAAACCTGATCATTAAATTGATTTTATGAAAACACTTTTTTTTATTCCGGTCATGTTACTCAGTATCAGTTTAAGCGCTCAGAAATTTCAGTTGGGCATTAAAGGAGGCGTCAACGTAAGTAATTTTACTGGAGGCGATTTTCAGAATGTAGATAAGAAAGCCATCATTGGTTATCATGCTGGCGGTTTTTTAAGTTTCCTGGTAGGAGAAAATTTTGCTATACAGCCAGAGGTTTTATTCTCTTCGCAGGGAGCAAAGCTGGAGACTGCGGGAAATAAGGAGAACTTCAAAGTATCTTACCTGAACGTTCCCGTATTAGCAAAATTCCGGTTCAACGGCGGATTTTATCTGGAAGCCGGTCCACAGTTTGGATTTAAGCTGAGCGAAGATGTTCCGGAGAACACTATCGACAATTTTGCCAAAAACCTTGATCTCTCTTTAGATGCGGGTCTTGGATTTCACGGAGCTTCCGGACTGGGTATCGGAGGCCGCTATTGCGCGGGTTTATCAAAAGTGGGGGATTTCAGTTCCAGCAGCATTAGTCCAGATTTCAAAAATGGGGTAGTCCAGTTTTTTATTTTCTATACCCTGTTCAATAACAAAAAATAATTGATATTATTCTGACCAGCAAAAATGAAAAGGATGATGCCTCATGGCATCATCCTTTTCATTTGACCAGACTTAAGAAGTTCATCGGATATTACGGACGCTGTTTTCAACGGTATCGTGTTTTACTTTTTTTACTTCATATACTATGGCGCTGTGATCGTTACCATCCCTTTCCACTATTGCCTTCTGATAAAGGATTGTCGCCGTAAGCAGTTCTACCAGGAACAAGGGGATTCTGTCCGGAATGCCTACTCAAAAGAACAAGGTGTTGCTCATAACATTGGATTAATTGGTTTATACCAGCTTGTGCAACCCGAACAGTATCCGGGAAACTAATCGTATAACGGCGCAATTATCGAAATATTGAGTGGGGATTTCCGGGCTATCCGGAACTAATAGATTCTGGGGCTTTCTTCGTTATCGATAAGTTTACGGGTAAGCTGATGATCAAATACCTCTTCTTTATTAGCTATTACTTGCCTGAGCAGATCGTGTATGGTGATCACGCCAACAAAATTATATCCATCAAAAGCAAGCAGGTAGCGGGTTTTACTGATCTCCATCAGGTTCATACAATGTTCAACGGTATCATCCATCTTCACCTGGGGCAGATCGGTGGTCATTACTTCTTCCACTGTTGTTCCTGAGCTGGAACGACCTTTCAGCACCAGGTTACGGGTATAATCCCTTTCGCTGAAAACGCCTTTATATTTATCTCCATCGAGTACGGTGAGATAACTGAGGTTAACCGAATTCAGTAACTGCAGGGCTTCAATAACGAGGGCTTTTGGATCAATACTATTAAAAGCCATGGGCTTGCTTTCAATGATATCCTTAACTATTCGCATATTGCTTTATTTCTTTTAAAGTACATATTAATTGAGATATAATTCATGACCTGGTAAAATAAGTTATGCAAATAACGTAACAGCACGATGACTCTCCAAATAGAAAGAAGGGCTGGAAAACGTTTAAGAAACTTTTTTTTAAATTTTTTTTAAAAGGTTTCGGACTATTATTTGAAGATGAAGGGTGGCTAAAGAAATTCTGAGTACCACCAGGTATTACATATAATTATTACATAATATAATTTTTTATATCATCTAAAGCAATTTTTTTAAGATTAAAATTAAGAATAAGCAATTTGTATCTTCAATAATTGTATATTTGTTGTTCAAACAAGGAAATAAAATATATATAAAAAAATATAAATATTTGAAGAGTTAACTGTTTATCTATCAACCGTAGGATAACCGGTCTTTTTTCACTCTTCAGCAGAACTCTTTCATATGGCAAGCAATCGTTAGGGCCTACTGTTTCTACAGTGGGCTTTCTTTTTTTCAAAAATTATTCATTAACTTAACGTTACGATTTCTACGATTGCTTTCCAGGACCCTGCGCACAAGGCAGGGTTTTTTCATGCTAACCGCCATGATCGTCTTTACTACCTCCATATTACAATTCGAAGAGAAGGGTGAAAAAACAGGCTGGACCTATATCGCCATCCCTTCCGGCATCGCCGGGCGGATAAAACCAGGCCATAAAAAATCTTTCCGGGTAAAAGGATCGCTGGATGATTATGCTTTTGAAGGCGTGAGCCTGCTGCCCATGGGAGAAGGTAATTTCATCATGCCGCTGAATGGCGCCATCCGCAAGGCTATCCATAAAAGAAAAGGAGCCAAACTGCGCGTAAGGATGGAAGAAGACAACAAACCCCTTAAGCCGCCAGCGGGGTTTATGGAATCATTACAGGACGAACCCGAAGCTTTGGCCTACTTTAATTCGCTGGCCGGATCGCACCGCAACTATTTTATGAAATGGATAGCCGCTGCAAAAACTGAACAAACAAGGATCAGGCGCATAGCCCTGGCCGTTAATGCCTTTATTAAAAAGCAGGACTATGGCGCAATGATACGCGCCAACAAGGGCAACCAGAACGATTTTTAATTCCTGGTCCTGGTCATCTTTACCGCCTGCGCTATCCTTCCATTGATCTTCAGCGCCACTACGTATACGCCTGTACTCAGCTTCGCTTCCAGCGTATTTACCCGAAGG
>JBDTVL010000064.1:0-8659 GCA_040007215.1 Flavitalea sp. | reverse complement strand
GCCGACCTTTTCGCCAAGCTGGACGGCGACGGTGTTGATCGATTGGGCAAAGGCATTGCGCAATATGGGACTTCCTTTATATCCCTGGTAGGCATGCGTATCGGGTTTTGCCGCTTCTTCGCTCAGCGCTTTGATCACATCAGGATGAGGAGGCAGATCGGGACTGCCAATACCCAGATTGATCACCTGTTTGCCTTCACTGTTCAGCGTGGCTATTTCCCGCAGTTTCTGCGAAAAATAATACTCCCCTATACCGTTAAGTCGTTTTGCCGTTGTAATCATAATCATGCAACATTGAAAAGGCAGAAACTTCTGCCTTACCTTATTAATACGTTACTCCTTTTTTGTAAATGCCATATATTTTCAGTTCTTCCGTTAAAGGCTTAATCGTTTTCATCATATCGTTGAACTGATCTGTATGATCAAATTCCATATCTGCATGAAAAGAATAGAGCCACTCACTACCGGGAATAGGAAAGCTTTGCAGCTTGCTCAGGTTGATGCCGTGTTCTGCGATCCGGGTCAGCACTTTGGCCAGGCTTCCTTTTGAATGATCCGTATGAAAATTAACGGAAGCTTTATTAGCGTCGGACGGAATTGAAGCATTTTGCTTCGGGCTCAGCGCCAGGAAACGGGTGTAATTATTTTTCATGGTATGGATATTGGGCGCGATCACATTCAGATCGAACAATTCTGCTGCCAGGCGGCTGGCAATAGCTGCAACATGTTTACTTCTCCGCTGTTGAATATGCCGGGCGCTGAGCGCCGTATCTTCTGTTTCAATAAGTTTCCAGTTGTATTTGTCGAGGTATTCCAGGCATTGCTGAATAGCCATCGGATGCGAATGCACTTCCCGGATATCTGCCAGCGTAACACCGGGATTCACCAGCAGGTTCTGCCTGATCTGCAGGTATACTTCACCGGTAATGGTCAGCGCGCTTTTCTTAAGCAGGTTATAATTTGGAAGAATACTGCCAGCTATAGAATTCTCTATTGCCATTAAACCGCCATCGCTTTCTTTCGGGTTACCCGCTATTTTTATCAGTTCGGTAAAGGTTGCACAGGGGATCACTTCAATCTGTTTACCGAAAAAATGCTGCGCCGCAGCCTGATGAAAGCTGCCTTCATAACCCTGGATGGAGACCCTGGCAATGCCATTTTCATTTCCCTGAACAGGCGACTTAAGGCATTTTTCCTTCTTTTTCATTTATTCCCGGTTAAACATCATCGCTTTTAAGCGGCAAATACAAAATGGACTAAAAACAAGAATCCCGGCCTTTTGGCCGGGATTCTTTATGTTAATCGTTTATTTTCTTTTTAACAAAAGCATTCCCGGCTACACTGGTAGAAGTAAAAATAAAAATAACGGTATGCTTTATTCGAAATCATAATCAGGTCAAAAATAATCAGTATTCATGAATTTCAAAATTTATTTTTTTGCCGACCTCCAAAACGACAGACTGAACGGTTAATCCAGGCGCTTCGAAATCTCATCGTCAATTTTTTTAAACAGGTGAAAAGGCTGGTAAATTCGCCAGTTCCCGATCTCCATCAGTTCTATATACCTGTTCAAACGGGCTCTCTTAAAATCGTATTGGGTTTGTTCAGGCATGTTCAGGCAAACGATCCAGCCATTCTCATCGGTCACTTCATCAAACCATTCGGTATAATATTCCTTATCGCTGCTGTGAAAATTCAATACGTTTTCGCCAATAAGAATAAATTTGAAGATGCCTGCGGCCATGAATACATCAACAACCTCTCTTTTCAGGTTCATGATATCATTTTCGATGGCGTCATTCCATTCGCCGATAAGTTCGATGATCACATAATGTTCTTCATAATCGGCGATCAGCGCTTTCATGTACAGCGTTCTCGAATCAAATTCGTCCCACTGAGGATGGATATAATAGTTATAGATCGTTTGTGAAAATTCGAACTCTGAATATACTCTTCCATAAAAAGGCGAACGTTCATCTTCCTCGCTGATATACAGGTGACGCCAGTTATAGAAAGGTTCAATATCGTGCATGAGTGATGTTTAAAATAAAAAAAAGGCTGTAGCAATTTACAGCCTTCAATTCGGGGTTTCCAAATATTTTTTATTGTTTTATTCTACCACTATTTTCTTGACAAATATTTCTTTTTTGTTATTACTAAGCACCTTTACCATATACATGCCTTTTGCGAAGCCAGGGTCCATTTTTATTTCGCTGACCTGGCCCGGACCAGATATACTTACTACTTTGTCGGAAGTTATTCTTCCGGCGATATCCACCAGTTGAATATTATATCTGCCGCTTTCCTTGTTCATGAACGTGACGCGAAAAGAACTTGTTCTTACCGGATTGGGATAGACAGATATTTTCTCATTCACAGATATTGCAGAAACAGGCGATACAAGGGCTGTTTTAAAAAGAAGGTTTTCATTAGCCAGATCGGAGGTATTGAACACATGCTCGTTATTAGCGATGATGGTCGCTTTCCATGTTTTTACATCCACAGCATAATAGGCCGTCACAAAATTGGCGCTGGTCAGTACGATCTGTCCTTGCTGGTTCACAGCTGCGCCATTGGTGGTGAATCCTTCGGGAAGATCTTTGATCTTGGCTATGTAGGTAGCTTTACGCGATTGTACATTTATTTTAAACAGGTGGTTATGTGAGGAGATAAGATAGAGGTTGCCGCTGGCGTCGGCGATCATGTCGCCACCCCAACTGGTATTGGCGTCTGAGATAGACATTTCGCCGTTTTCAGGGGCATTGAGTAATGGGCCAAGGTCGGTAAATACCGGTTTCTGGTCGGTCGTGAATTTCACCAGATGGGCGCCATCATTATTAAGAGCATAGCCATTTCCATCGGAAGCTATAGCCATGCGGGTAACCTGGTTGGATTCGGCATCGAAGTTATCGGCGGCGCTGAAAGGTTCCTGCTGGAAAATAAATACTTTAGGCGTAGCGGCATTGAGGTCGATATACCGGAGCTGGTTAATGAACATGGGCGCATAATACAACCTGTTCAATTTTTTATCGTAAGCGCAGGCGGCAGAAAAACCCGAAAAAGGCATATTATCGTTATCAGAGACAACGCCATTGATTTTTTTGAGTTTTATCTCTTTCATCGATCTGGCATCGAATACGTTAAACTGGCCTTTGTTACTTTCGAAAATATTGCGGACAACATTCCCATTGGAGAGATCAATGAGTTTTACTTCCGTCCATTCATAAGCGCCCTTTTTTTCGCTGGTGATAGCATAGGCATTATTCACGTCGGATTGCGCTTTAGCGAAAAGAGAAAAGAGAACAGCAGCAGCTGTTATCAGGGTAGAAAATTTCATAAACGGGGTTTAGGGGGTATTCGGGATTAATAAATTGAACATTCTCCAAGCCGGCGGCTTCGAAAAATGGAAATAGATTTTAAAAAATAATTGGAATTGGAAATGATAATCAGCGGGAGAAGTATTCTACCGCCTTTTTAACGCTTCCCTGATCAAGTAAAAGATGTTTAGCTTTTTCAAAATCAGCGATACCTGTACTTTCCATCACCATCCTTGTTCCTCTTTCAACCAGCTTTGCATTAGTCAACTGCATATTTACCATCCTGTTATCCTCCACTCTTCCGATCTGTATCATTACCGAAGTAGAGATCATATTCAAAGCCAGTTTCTGAGCCGTTCCGCTCTTCATTCGGGTACTTCCTGTAACAAATTCCGGGCCGACAATTAGCTCTACGGGAAAATCTGAAAATTGAGCTACAACGCTTCCGGGATTGCAAACGATACAACCTGTGGTGATGTTGTTGTTGCGGCAATTCTTTAACGCGCCGACTACATATGGCGTTTTACCGCTGGAAGCGATGCCTATAACGATATCCAACTGGCTTACCGAGTGTTCCTCCAGGTCGGCCCAGCCTTGCGCTTCATTGTCTTCTGCATGCTCAACCGGGAACCGGACAGCATTTTCACCACCCGCAATCAACCCGATAACTATTCCCTGGGGAAGCCCGTAAGTAGGCGGTATTTCACTGGCATCAAGAATGCCCAGGCGGCCGCTGGTGCCTGCGCCGATATAAAAAAGCCGGCCACCGGCCAGCATTTTATCGGTAATGGCTGAAACCAGGGCCTCCAGGGAGGGAATTGCTTTTTCTACCGCCAGGGGAACTAATTTATCTTCCTTATTCATACCAGTCAGCAATTCAAGAACACTCATCTTTTCTAGATGCCGGTAAAGACTTTGCTGTTCGGTGATATTATTAAATTCAGACATAAGAGGGTTATGAATTTGTGCCTGTTTTATGAAATTTAACCAGCCCGTCCATAGGGCTTAGGTCGATACCGCCGAGCTTCAGTTGATAATCTGTACAAAGACTTTTGATCACATCCTGGAAATGATGGGCTATTCCTCCAATAAAATGTACCGGGTAGCGTGCGCTTTCCCTGTAACGGCGGATATGATGGAAAAAGAAATCATTGATCCCGTCTTCAATAATATTCTCGATCATATAATGACCGCGGTTTTGCGACAGGAACAGGCTAAATCCAGCCAGGTAACGGTTTGGAAGGGGCTTGCGGTATACATTCTCCAGTATCTGCGGCGCAGAAAGCTGGTATTGTTCGTCAAACTTCCTTATCAGGTCTTTTTCAAAAGTGTTGTAGAGATAATACTGGATCACTTTTTTACCCAGGTAAGCGCCGCTTCCTTCATCGCCCAGCACATAACCAAGGCCGGGGCTGTTATACACGATTCTTTTCCCGTCGTAATAACAGGAATTGCTGCCGGTGCCCAGGATACAGGCGATGCCTTTTTCACGGATACATAAACCCCTGGCGGCGCCCATCAGGTCGTGCGATACATAAGTTTCACCCGGTTGCAACACATGGCTGATCACCTTTTTGATCATTTTTGCATTAACGGGATCTTTACACCCCGTTCCATAATAATACACAGCATCAATCTGTTTGCCTTTGAGGTAAGGAAGAAGCTCGTCACGGAGAAGGTCTTCAATTTGCAGGGCATTTAAAAAATAAGGGCTGATGCCTTGTGTAAATACCGCCCTGCTGCTACGTGATCCAACCACCCTCCATTCGCATTTAGTAGAGCCGCTGTCTGCAATGATAAAAGCCATATATGAAAATTTAGCGGCGGGTTAGCTATTATGATATAAATGAAATCAGGTATCCGGGTTGCCGTTTACGAAGGTAAAATTCACAATTTGAAATTTATTAAGAACTTCGCCGCTCGTTAAGAAGATTAAATAACTCAGCGGCAAGATGAAAAAATTACAGGCCTGGTTTCCATTGCTATTTGCTATTGTACTGATTCTGGGCTTACTGGCCGGTTATACGTTGAGAGAAAATATTCCCGCTTCGCAGGGATTTTTTCAAACCCGTCATTCCTCTGCTTTACAGGAAGCATCCGATCTGATACGGCTGAATTATGTGGATACGGTCAATAACGACTCGATCACTGAAGATGCCATCCAGGCCATGCTGGGCAGCCTGGACCCTCATTCCATATTCATTCCGGCTAAATACCTGCAGGAAGTGAATGAAGACCTGCAAGGGAATTTTGAGGGGATCGGCGTAGAGTTCCAGATCATCAGTGATACCGTTCATGTGGTCAATGTGCTCATCGGGGGGCCAAGCGATAAAGCCGGCATCCAGGTAGGCGATAAATTTTTAACCGTTGGCGATTCGCTGGTGGCGGGGAACGGCATTACTTCCTTAAGGATAAAAAATCTGTTAAGAGGCGCCAATGCCAGCAAAGTAAGCATTGTTCTGCTAAGCGGGCAGCATAAAAAGACGATTGACGTTTCCAGGGGAACCATACCCCTTATCTCTGTAGATGCCGCCTATATGGCCGACAGTATTACCGGTTTTATTCATCTTAACAAATTCTCAGGAACAAGCTATGAAGAATGCATGCAGGCTTTTGAAAAACTGCAAAAGCTGGGCATGAAACAATTGATCTTTGACCTGCGCGATAATGGCGGCGGCATACTTAGCGAAGCGGTGGATATCGCCGATGAATTTCTTGATGAAGATAAACTGATTGTATATACGAAGGGAACCAGGCAGCCCAGGGTAGAATATCATTGCAAAAGACCAGGATTATTTGAAAAAGGAAAGCTGGCAGTGCTGGTTGATGAAGGTTCGGCTTCTGCCAGCGAAGTGCTTTCCGGAGCGCTGCAGGACTGGGATCGCGCTACCATCATTGGCCGCAGAACATTTGGTAAAGGGCTGGTGCAGGAACAATATGCGCTTACGGGCGGTTCGGCGCTCCGGCTGACTGTAGCGCGCTATTATACCCCAGTTGGAAGAAGCATCCAGAAATCGTATGCCCAGGGAAGAAACGCTTATAATGATGAAGTGCTGGAAAGGTTCCATAATGGCGAAGTGCTGCACTCTGGCGCCGACACGATCAAAATTGGGGACAGCATAGCTTTTAAAACCAAGGGAGGCAGGAAGGTATATGGCGGTGGCGGTATAATGCCCGATATCTATGTGCCCTACGATACCAGCAGTTTCTCCGCTTCTCTTTCACCGCTTTTTGCCAGCCAGCATTTCGGGAAATTCATCTACGAATATTATATCGAGAACAAAGGCTTCTTTTCACAGTATAAAAATGCAACCGATTTCGCCAGCAGGTTTACGCCCGATGAGCAAAGCTGGAAAAGATTAATGGCCTATATCTCTGCTAATAAACTTAAC
Source organism: Flavitalea sp. (assembly GCA_040007215.1). Classification (GTDB taxonomy): domain Bacteria; phylum Bacteroidota; class Bacteroidia; order Chitinophagales; family Chitinophagaceae; genus Flavitalea. The sequence continues at coordinate 1,950 of JBDTVL010000064.1, read as the reverse complement.
CTGAAAATTATTTCAGCGGCAGACAAAGCAGAAATAAACAAAAGAATAAAAACCTGGATGGCCCGCCAGATATGGGGAATGAACGGCTATTATGAAGTGAACAACGCATACGACAAAACATTCCTGAGAGCCAAAGCCTTTATTCTTTAAACTTCTTTTTCAGTTCCATCAACTTCGACTGAAAATCATTTAGCGGCTCCGGCTTTTTATTTCCCTTCTGCTCAGCGGCAAAAGGTTTCACCGAAGGCGATTTTGCGGCAGCCTGCGGCGTTGCAGCCCCTTTCATAGATAAAGATATCCTTTTCCTTGCCACATCCACTTCAGTAACGGTGACCATCACCTGCTGTTGCAGTTTCACCGCCTGGTTTGGATCCGAAATAAAAGTATTGCTCATCTGCGAGATGTGCAACAACCCATCCTGCTTTACGCCGATATCCACGAAAGCGCCAAAATTGGTGATGTTGGTGATGATACCGGGAACGACCATTCCCTGTTTTACATCTTCAATACTTTTGATCATATCCGCAAAACGAAACTCCACTGCCTGCGAACGCGGATCGCGGCCTGCTTTTTCAAGTTCCTTCAGAATATCCTCGATCGTGAACTCACCGGCTTTTTCAGAAATATAATTTTTGCGTACGATATTTTTACGCAGTTCGCTTTTTTGCATAAGATCTTCCACCGAACAGCTAAGGTCTTTTGCCATTTGCTTCACCACATAATAGGTTTCGGGATGAACGGCGCTATTATCCAATGGATTCTCTGCTCCGGGTATGCGCAGAAACCCGGCCGACTGCTCAAAACTTTTAGGCCCCATCAGCGATACCCTGGTGATCTCTTCGCGGCTTTTGTAAGGTCCGTTCTTCATCCGGAATTCTACAATATTCCTGGCTAGCGTAGCGCTGAGTCCCGAAATATAACCGAGCAGATGCCTGCTGGCTGTGTTAAGATCCACCCCAACATGATTCACGCAGCTCTCCACCACTTTATCCAGCTCCTCTTTTAATTTAACCTGGTTGATATCGTGCTGGTATTGTCCAACGCCAATTGATTTAGCGTCGATCTTTACCAGTTCGCTGAGCGGATCCAGTAGCCTGCGCCCGATGCTGATTGCACCGCGGACAGTAACATCCTGGTCGGGAAATTCTTCACGCGCCACCTCTGAAGCGGAATAGATAGAAGCGCCGCTTTCATTGACCATAAAAATGCCGACCGGTTTGCTAAAATCAATTCCCCGTACTAGCTGTTCGGTTTCCCTTCCCGCCGTTCCATTACCAATGCCAATTGCTTCTATACGGAAGGTGTCCACAAGTTTTTTTAAGGTAGCGATGGAAGAAGCTTTTTCCATCTGCGGCTCATGCGGAAATATGGCAGAATAATTCTTGAAATTTCCCTGCTCATCGAGGCAAACCACCTTACAGCCCGAGCGAAAACCAGGATCTATGGCCAGTACGCATTTTGAACCGAGTGGGGAAGCCAGCAGCAGTTGCCGGAGATTTTCTGCAAAAACCTTTATCGCCTCATCGTCGGCTTTTGTTTTTGCAATCAGCCGGAATTCATTTTCTATAGAAGATTTCAGCAGCCTTTCATAACTATCTTCCAAAGCAATGACCACCTGGGCTGAACTGAAAACCGGAGAAGGCGATTTGATGAACAGCTTTTTCAATGCTTCATTGGCATCCTCGCGGCCAATGCCAATATCCATAGCCAGGAATCCTTCCTTCTCTCCTCGTCGTATGGCGAGCATCCTGTGCGAAGGACATTTATCGAGCTGTTCGCTGAATTCAAAATAATCCCTGTATTTCTGCGCTTCCTCCGATTCTTTTTTTGCCTTCAGCGCTTTCGAACTGACTACGGCATGACGGGTAAACAATAACCTGATGGCATTCCTGGCCAGTTCATGTTCGGCTGTCCATTCTGCAATGATATCGCGGGCGCCCTGCAGAACTT
>JBDTVL010000063.1:0-8659 GCA_040007215.1 Flavitalea sp. | reverse complement strand
CATCAGGGTGATGGCATCTTTCCTGTCAATTCGTTTAGCCGACTGCGTTGCCCCAATAAAGGGCGTAAGCGGATCGGCAGGCTGAACTGGCCAGTCCATCACTGAACCTCGCTGAACGCCGGAACCCGGCCTGAAAGGCCCTTCAGGATATACATCGCCAACGCTATAACCATCATCCAGGGGATCGGAATAGATAAGACAACCAATAGCGCCATTTTCTGCGGCAAACTTGGGTTTTAAACCTCTCCAGGAGCCTCCATACTTGGCAATCACGATCTTTCCTTTAACGTCTACGCCCATTTTTCTCAACTCTTCATAATCGTCCGGTAATCCACGGTTCACAAAAACCAGCGGGGCCGTTACATTACCATCTGCAGAGTAGGCATTATAGGTAGGCAATTGCTCGCTTTTCTGCCCGGAAGTACGATCCTCCCGAAGAGTCAGCTCCTCCAATTTGGCCTTGTAAGGTTTTGCGCCCAGCAATGCCAATACTCTTTTCTTTGGCGTAGGAAATAAAACATAATAGGTTTCAATAGCCGTTTCATAGCCCCAGGAACGGAACAGATCGGCGATATAGTTTGCATTGATCTTTCCCTGCGGAGAACCCAGGTGATGCGGCTTCGAGGTAATAAAACGCATCCATTCGTCCTGTGTGTTTTCTTTTATTTCTGCGTCAAACTTTTTCTCCCAGGTCAACTGGTCGGCGGCTCTTTCATCGCTAAAGCCCATGATCTTTTGCTGGGCTCCCGCATACAGAAAACAGAATACAGAGACCAGCAGCGCGACGGAAATTCTTTTCATGTTGAATATATTAAGTTGATCCTTATGCGAAATATTTTCATTAAGTTAAGGTGAATTTAGCTCCTCATTGCCTAAAAAACAGGAAAATTATCACTTAACCGCTCCGAAATCCATAAATAGATTAAGACCCGAGTGATTATCTTTATAACATGTATTGCTTAAGTACCTTATTCACCTTACGGTCACCCCTCCGATCCGCCGTATTCCTCCTGATTTCTCTGCTTTTCAGCTATTGCGCTGGACCAAAACATCTACCGGCTATGACAACTTCCTTCGACAAACAGGGGCACCGGGGTTGCAGGGGATTGATGCCCGAGAATACCATCGCCGCCATGATCCATGCCATAGACCTCGGCGTGACCACTCTGGAAATGGATATTGCTTTTACGAAAGATAACCAGGCCGTTGTTTCGCATGAACCTTTCTTTAACCATGAGACCACTACGCTTATGGATGGCAGTTATATAGATGAAAAAGAAGAACGTTCATTCAATATCTTTCGAATGAGCTATGCAGAAGCTGCTACCTACGATGTAGGTCTGAAACCTTATCCGCGGTTTCCGAAGCAGCAGAAAATGAAAGCCATAAAGCCTTTATTGACAGAGCTGATCGACAGCGTTGAGCGCTATTGCCACGATCATGGGCTCCCCCTTCCCAGGTATAATATCGAAACCAAAACAAGCCCGGAAACAGATTCCATTTTTCATCCCCGTCCTAAAGAATTCACCGACCTGCTGGTAATGGAGATCCGCTCAAGGCATATAGAGAAAAGAGTAACCATACAGTCATTCGATATCAGAACGCTTCAATATCTGCATTATGCTTATCCTGAATTCTCTACTTCGCTGTTGATTCAAAACAATGGCGCCCGGGATTTCGAAGAAGAACTCCAAAATCTTGGATTTATACCCACCATATATAGTCCTGATGAATCACTGGTTACCCCGGAACTCATCAGCGCCTGCCATAAAAAGAAAATAAAAATAATTCCCTGGACGGTAAATGATCCGGCAACGATCAGCAAATTTGAACGGATGGGCGTGGATGGCCTTATTACCGACTATCCTGATCTTTTTCAACGGCAGGGAAAATAGCGTCTATCGGGAATAACAAAAATGTCTGTTGCTGTATTTAAGTTTCCCCGGAGACTTCGCTCCTTTCGTGCCAAATGCAGGATATTGAACAACCCCTGAATATAAAAACCATACTTGCATCAGTAGCGTATTCAAACACGCCATTGGCTAATTAAAGGCCGTCGATTGACGCCAATATTGTACTTTGAAATGGGTTAAGGTGATTACATCAACCCTGGAACAGCCCCGAAACCTCCTGATTAAACAGCTATCGTGAGTAAACTAACGCTATTGATCCTCCTTGCTTGTTGCCTCCGGGCTCCTGCGAAAATATATGCCCAGGAAAACACGCTGCTATTTGAAAGTTATAATTCAGAAAAAGGGCTTTCTCAAAACAGCGGATATGCCATTACCCAGGATCGCCAGGGGTTTATTTGGGTAGGCACTCAGGATGGACTGAACCGTTTTGATGGCGCCGGTTTCAAAGTGTATCGTAACGATCCCAAACTGCCTGCTTCTATACCCTTTAACGATATATCAGCGTTGCTGACCGATTCAAAAGGGAATCTGTGGATCGGAAGCCCCACCGGCATTGCCATCTATCATTCCGAAACAGACCGTTTTAATTACCTGGGCGCTTTTTTTCAAACCAGTCCTGAAGCCGATAAGCTGGCCATCAATAAAATCTATGAAGACAGATCGCAAAAAATATGGCTGTTAACGCGTTATAATGGGCTCTATCTTTTCGATCCGCTGACCCGGAAACTCAGCCACTATTTATTCGAAAAACTGATCAGGGAGAAACTAACAGGCATTACAGAAGATGATCATAACCTCTATGTCAGCAGCGTGGATGAACTATTTCAGTTCGATAATGAATTTTCTTTCCAGCCCATGAAATGGAAAGAAAACAATAAGATCGAACCAGATGTCATGATCAGCGATATCGCCGCCCTTAACCAGAAATTATGGATAGGTACCCTGCAGCATGGTATTTATCTGCTTAATAAATCCGGTAACCATTATGAGATGTCGAAGCGTCTGCTGCCGGGCCCCGGATCGTTGAGCAGTAATGCCATTAAATGTTTAAGAAAGGATCAGCATAATAACATGTGGATTGGCACACGTAACGGCGGACTATGCGAATATATCAGCGCTTCCGGGAAGTTTATCAGGGGCGTTCATTCCTTCTTTATCAATAACTCGCTGAATAAAAACTTTGTACTGTCTATTTATGAAGACCGCCAGGGCATCATCTGGGCAGGACTTAGCGGAGGCGGCCTCGCTAAATATGATCCCGACAAATTCCAGTTCCAGACCTACCGGCAACAACCCGGCGAAACCAATACTCTGTCCGACAATATGATCTTCTGTATCTATGGAAAAAATGATCATGAAGTATTTATCGGAACGCAGAATGGAGGTCTGTCTATTTTTAATGAAACTACGGAAACGTATACCTCTTGTATCAACGATCCGAAAAACAGCAAAAGCCTTGTCAACAACACCGTGTATGGCTTAGCAAAAGAAGATGACGACCATTTCTGGCTGGCCACCTGGGGCGGCTTGTGTCTTTACCAGCCATCGCTGTCTGCGGAAAAAGCTTTCACCTCTTTCGCTTCCAATACCCTTACCGATAATCTTTATTCCGTTATTAAACTGCAGCGGCAAGCGGCATTACTGGCAAGCGGAAGTAATGGCTTATTCAGATTTGATCTTACCGATAAAAAGTGGACGCCCTTACATGATGAACAGGGCTTCCTGGAAAATCACAGTATTGTTGCGAGATATTTCCAGGAAACCGCAAATGGCAATATATGGATGGGCACAGAAGGAATGGGACTGTTACACTACAATTATCTCTCCGGAATATTTGAAGAAACCCCGGCAGTATACGCCATTTCCACTAACGTGCGCTATATCTTTCCCGAAAACAATATCCTCTGGCTGGCTACCGACAATGGACTTATCAGGTATGATGTTTCAGAGAAAAAAGTGACAGGCGTATGGAACGCGAAAAACGGACTGCCTAACGATGTAGCATATGCGATACAGAAAGATCAGTCAGGCAACTTGTGGATAAGCACCAATAATGGGTTATCCTGTTTCCAGTTACAGAAAAATGTTTTTAAAAATTACGATGTCAATTACGGTCTGCAGGGAATGGAATTCAATACAGCAGCCTGTTATGCCGATAATAAAGGAAATATCTACTTCGGCGGCATCAATGGCTTAAATGTTTTCAATCCGCTTCATCTTTCAGTGAACCAATTTGCGCCATCTGTGCATATAACCGCAGTGAAATTGTTCGATAAAGAGCTGACCACGCTCAACAATATCAACTTTACCGAAACCATCGAACTAAATTACCAGCAAAACTTCCTGACCTTTGAATTTACTGCGCTCAATTATTCTCATACTGAAAAGAACAGTTACTTCTACCTGCTGGAAGGCGTTGACGAGCACTGGATAGATGCCGGCAAAAGAAACTTTGCCGCCTATACCCAACTGGTTCCGGGATCTTATACTTTTAATCTTAAAGCCACCAACAGCGATGGCATTCCCAGCAGGGAAGTGAAACGTTTAAAGGTTATCATCCACCCTCCTTTCTGGTCAACCTGGTGGTTCCGGATGATACTGGTATTACTGTCGGCAGCGATCATTGCAGGACTATATTTCTTTAAGATCGACCAGATCAGGAAGCAGGAAAGACTAAAGGCCGACTTCAATAAAAAGTTGGCCGATGCAGAAAAAGCCGCGCTTCGCGCCCAGATGAACCCACATTTCATTTTCAATACGCTTAACTCCATTAACAGTTATATCATAGAAAATAAAACCAGGGTAGCCAGCGATTACCTGACCAAATTTGCGAGGCTGATCAGGATCATTCTCGACAATTCAAAAAATGAATCTATATCGCTAAGTAAGGAAATTGAAACGCTGAAGCTATATTTACTAATGGAAAGCGTTCGCTTTGATAACCGGTTCGATTACGAAATCAGAATTGAAGATCTGCTTGACGAAGAGGGTATAAAAATTCCACCGATGGTGATACAACCTTACGTAGAGAATGCCATATGGCATGGCCTGCTGCACAAGGAAGAAAAAGGGAAAGCCATTATTTCCATCAGCAAAAAAGAAACTGATGTATTACAGGTTAGCATAACTGATAATGGAATCGGAAGACAGAAAGCGGCTGAAATGAAAAGTAAGGACAGCAATAAAAATAAAAGCTACGGCATGAAGATCACCAAAGACCGCTTAATGATGAGTAATGAAAATAACCGTGTGGAAATGATAGACCTGGTAGACGAAGAGGGGAATGCAGCGGGAACCACAGTCATTTTATCTATAACCTTTTAATATCCTGCCATGCTAAATGCGGTCATCATCGACGACGAAGAACATTGCCTGAAAACGCTGGCCTGGACGCTGGAACAGTATTGCAGCAAAGAAGTAAAACTGATCGGGCAATTCAACGATGCCGAGCTGGCTATACCCGGTCTTTCTATATTACAACCTGACCTGCTGTTCCTCGATATTGAGATGCCCCGACTCAATGGTATTCAAATGCTGGAGCAATGCAAGGACATTAATTTTGAAGTGATCTTTACTACCGCATACGACCAGTATGCAATAAAAGCAATCAGGCTGAACGCCATGGATTACCTGCTGAAACCTATAGATAAAGACGAACTGATGGCTGCCGTTGCAAAAGTGAAAACAAAAAAACTACCTGTATCACGCCAGCAGATCTCTCATTTACAGGAAGTGCACAAAAGCAAATTGCTGAACAAGATCGCGCTATCCACCATGGCCGGCCTTCAGTTCGTGAACCTTGACGATGTGATCAGGATAGAAGGAGAAAGTAATTACTGCAACTTTTACATAAAAGATAAAAAGAAAATACTGCTCAGTAAAAAACTCGGCGACGCTGAAGACCTGCTGAAAGATAATGAGAACTTTTTCCGGGCTCACAAATCGCATATTATCAACCTTAAATATGTAGAAAAATATATCAGGGGCGAAGGCGGCGAGATCATCATGAACGATGGAACTTCCATCTCTCTTTCCCGCGGAAAAAAAGAAGAGTTCCTGCATCTTTTCTCCCGAATATAGCGCAGATCAATAAATTATATTCTTTCCTTAGCCCAGTTGAGGGCGATCTCCAGTTGCTGCTTCATGGTAAGATTTGAATTATCCAGCACCAGCGCATCTTCAGCCTGTCGCAGTGGACTTACTTCCCGGTGAGAATCTATATAATCGCGCATCTCAAGGTTATCCTTTATTTCTTCAATGGTGATATTAGGATTTCTGTCGTATAACTCTTTGAATCTTCTCTCCACCCTGATGGCATTATCTGCCGTCATAAAAATTTTCAACGCGGCCTGTGGAAATACCACGGTGCCGATATCTCTTCCGTCCATCACTATACCTTTATCCTTTCCCATAGCTTGCTGCAGGGAAACAGCAAACTCCCTCACCGCTTTGATAGCCGCCACCTCGCTCACTTTCTCCGCCACCACCATATCGCGGATCACATATTCTACATTCTCATCGTTAAGGTATGTTTCCGTTAATTCTGTTTTAGGATTATAGATCATCTCTATAGAAATATCTTTCAGCGCTTCTTCAACAGGCCGGTGTTTTGTCCAGTCGATATGATTACGCAAAAAATATAAAGTGATAGCGCGGTACATAGCGCCGCTATCGATATACACATATTTAAGTTCTTTGGCCAGTTGTTTAGCCAGCGTGCTTTTCCCGCACGATGACCAGCCATCGATGGTGATAATGATCTTTTTATCCGAATTTGCCTTAGCCATACTGCAAAAATGCCGGAAAAAATTGACACATAAAAAAACCGGAAGCGTTAACTTCCGGTTTTACCATTTTTGTCAGGAGGATTAACTTCCCCTGGTTAATTATGCTTTTGAGATTTCTTTACTGTTGGACTTGAGCGTGAACTGTATCCTGGTTTTATCTTCTGTAAGATCGGCTAACAGCAGGTCGCCCTGTTTGATATTCATGCTCAGGATCTCTTCGGCCAAAGGATCTTCAAGATATTTCTGAATGGCTCTGTGTAAAGGACGGGCGCCGAACTGAACATCATATCCCTTTTCGGCAATGAAATTCTTGGCGTCTTCCGTTAGCTCAAGGGTAAACCCGAGCGCATTCAGCCGTTTGAGCACCCCCTTCATCAGGATATCTATGATCTGGAAGATATTATCTTTGGTAAGAGAATTGAAAATGATCACATCGTCAATACGATTAAGGAATTCAGGAGAGAAGGTTTTCTTCAATGCCTTTTCTATAACCGCCTTGTTGTTTTCTTCGCTGTTCTGCGTTCTCGACTGTGTAGCAAAACCCACTCCTTCGCCAAAATCTTTCAGTTGACGAACGCCTATGTTGGAAGTCATAATAATGGTAGAGTTCTTAAAATCCACCTTTCTTCCAAGACCATCCGTAAGCTGACCATCATCGAGCACCTGCAACAGGATGTTATAAATATCAGGATGCGCTTTTTCTATTTCATCGAGCAGAATGACAGAATAAGGTTTCCTTCGTACTTTTTCTGTAAGCTGTCCTCCTTCTTCATAACCAACATATCCCGGAGGCGCTCCGATCAACCTGCTGACCGTAAACTTTTCCATGTATTCGCTCATGTCGATGCGGATCAGCGCATCTTCGGAATCGAACATATATCGCGCCAGCGAACGGGCCAGTTCTGTTTTACCAACGCCTGTAGGACCAAGGAATATAAAGGTTCCGATGGGTTTCTTAGGATCTTTAAGACCAACTCGGTTACGCTGAATAGCTTTTACCACTTTCGATATAGCGTCATCCTGGCCCACTACCATTCCCCGCATATCTTCCGACATCTTCCTGAGCTTATCAGTCTCAGCCTGCACCATACGTTTAACGGGAATACCGGTCATCATGCTCACTACTTCGGCAATGGCTTCTTCGTCTATAGGATACCGCTTGTGTTTACTTTCTTCCTCCCAGAGGTTTTTAGCCTTTTCAAGGTCTTCCTGCAAACGTTTTTCAGTATCGCGAAGAGACGCGGCCTCTTCAAATTTCTGGCTCTTCACCACCTTGTTCTTTTCCACCTTCACATCTTCGATCTTCTTTTCAAGGTCGAGTATCTCTTTGGGAACATTAATATTTTTTAGATGGACCCTTGCCCCTACTTCATCCATTACATCGATAGCTTTATCGGGAAGTAAACGGTCGGTGATATACCTGTCGCTGAGCTTGACGCAGGCATCAATAGCTTCATCGCTGTAGTTTACGTTATGATAGTCTTCGTATTTGGACTTAATGTTATTAAGTATCTGTATGGTTTCTTCAACGCTTGGCGGTTCGATCAGCACTTTCTGGAAACGCCTGTCAAGAGCTCCGTCCTTTTCGATATACATTCTGTATTCGTCAAGGGTGGAAGCGCCTATGCACTGGAGTTCTCCGCGCGCCAGGGCCGGCTTGAAAATATTAGAGGCATCCAGCGATCCGCTGGCGCCGCCTGCGCCCACGATAGTATGAATTTCATCGATGAACAGGATCACATCGCGATTCTTTTCCAGTTCGTTCATGATGGCTTTCATCCTTTCTTCAAACTGACCGCGATATTTAGTACCAGCCACCAGCGCAGCCAGATCCAGAGAGATCACTCTTTTATCGAATAGCACTCTGGATACTTTGCGTTGTACGATACGAAGGGCCAGTCCTTCAACGATAGCTGTTTTACCTACGCCCGGCTCTCCTATCAGTATCGGGTTATTCTT
>JBDTVL010000062.1:0-8692 GCA_040007215.1 Flavitalea sp. | reverse complement strand
TATTAAAAATGCTTACCAGGGTGTAGTAGTGGAAGGGCCTTCCAGTAATGCGCAACCGAAGCTATCACTGCAGAACTGCATTATTGACAACTGCTATGACGCGGGCATAACAGGCGTTCAGACGGCTATTAACGCAGACAATTGCCTGATCAGCAATTGTGGTAAAAACATACAATTGCTGTATGGCGGCGTATACCGGTTCACCCATTGTACCGACGTAGCTTATTCAAATGACCTGATTCAGCATAAACAACCGGCCTTAACGGTAACCGATTACGTGGAAAGCGGTAATGCCGTATTATCAGCCGACCTTGACGCGATGTTTACCAACTGCATTTTCTGGGGCGACCAGGGAACGGTTGATGATGAAGTGATCACCGGACAACAGGGAACAGGACTTTTTTCCATTGATTTTAACCACTGTCTCTGGAAAGTAAAAAACCAGCCGGAAGGCGTTACCGTTTCCGGACTGATCGAGAACCAGGATCCCTCATTCGTGAATACAGAAGCCAGGAAAGGTTATGATTTCAGGTTATCGGAAGGCTCTCCGGCGTTAGACCAGGGCGCGGCAACCGTTTTGCCAACTGATCTCGATGGCGCCCCCAGGAATATTTCCACACCCGATCTGGGCGCTTATGAACGTCAATAACTTATGATTTAGTTAACTTTTAAAAAAGCAATCGCTATAAACCTTTTAGCGTGATCTTTGTAGTATTGTTATCATTGTTCATGTCTAAACGCTAAATGATGTTTAAGCTACTTCTTTTGTCGGGTTTTATTTTTATCAATATGTCTATTTACGATTTTAAGGTTCCTTCCCTGGAAGGTGGTTCCATAGATTTTTCTGCCTATAAAGGGAAAAAGATCCTTATCGTTAACACCGCTTCAAAATGCGGGTTTACGCCTCAATATGCCGAATTGCAGGATCTGTATAAAAAATACAAGGACAACCTGGTGATCGTAGGATTTCCGGCGAATAACTTCGGCGAACAGGAACCAGGCACCAATGCAGATATTAAAGACTTCTGCCAGAAAAATTACGGCGTTACTTTCCCTATGGCAGAAAAAGTTTCTGTAAAGGGCAGCGATATACATCCTTTATTTAAATACCTCAATGAAGAATCGGGAAAGCTTGGCGTAGAAGATCCTATCAAGTGGAATTTCACCAAATTTCTTCTTGATGAAAAAGGAAAGCTTATTGCCGTATTCAGCAGCAAAGTAAAACCTACCAGCGAAGAGATTACCAAGTATCTTAATTAATTCCCCATCTTAGGTATCTTGCCTCATGATGTTTAAAGAGGTAATCGGTCAGACCGATGTGAAAAGGCATTTGACTGAACTGGTTTTTCATAACAGGCTTAGTCATGCTTTATTATTCCTGGCTAAAGAAGGCAGCGGCGGCATTTCGCTGGCGATAGCTTTTGCGCAATATATTCTTTGCGAAAAGGTAAATGGCCCCTCGGCATCCGATGGAGCCGGCTCATTATTTGGCGATAGCCCGGCGCCCCCATTACCTAAAGAAATGCAGGCAGATGCCTGCGGCATTTGCAATTCCTGTAAAAAAGCCATTGGCCTGGTTCATCCCGATATTCATTTTACTTATCCTGTCGTTTCAAAAAAGTCGGGCGACAAGCCGATCAGCGCAGATTATATTACCGAATGGCGCGAGTTCATGGCTAATTATCCTTATGGCAATGTGTACGATTGGCTGCAGTTTATCGGGGCGGAGAATAAACAGGGTAATATCACTGCCGATGAATGCAGCGATATCATTCATAAGATCAGTCTTAAAAGTTTTGAAAGTGAATATAAGATCCTCATCCTCTGGATGCCTGAATACCTGGGTAAGGAAGGCAATAAATTACTGAAGCTGATCGAGGAACCGCCTCCTGATACCCTGTTTATCATGGTTGCGGAAAATGAATCGATGATCCTCCCCACCATTATTTCCCGAACGCAGTTGATCAGGATCCCGGCAATTGATACAGCCTTCATAGAACAGACCCTTATCGGGAAGGGAAAGCTACAAGCAGATCAGGCCCGGCAGATCGCCGCTATTTCCGGCGGTAATTACCGCGAAGCCCAGCAATTGATTCAACATGCCAGCGAAGACTGGCAGGCTTTATTGAGGGAATGGCTCAATGCGATCATGAAATCAGGACCTGTGGCCCAGGTGAAATGGATAGAGGAGATAAGCAAGCAGGGGCGGGAGAACCAGAAACAGTTTCTTAGATACTTCAACCACCTGCTGGAACAGGCGATCAGGTTGAAGGCCATGGCGGGCCATGAACCTGTTTTACCCGAAAATGAGCGCGACTTTGCCCTCCGCCTGAACAAAATGACAGGTATTGAACAGCAACAGGCTATTATTGAGGAGCTTGACAAAGCATCCTATTATATTGAACGGAATGCCAATGCCAAAATGCTGTTCCATGCCCTCACCATTAAACTCTACCATATCATTGCCGATAAATCCGTAGTTTTGATTAATTGAGAAGAAGGATCGTGCAGGGAGGTTAGGATACTGAACCATTTACTTACTTATCTATATTTCAGGGTTTTCGGGACAAGTTTAATTGTCTCTGATTATAAGTAATCATTGCTGATGCTCGAGATACCGTCGAAGTGTGCGACGCAACAGCAGCTTAATGGATATTCTGCCGCCTGGTCTATAACAAAAATTCCCACTGCACGTTTGATGAGGTTTAGTCATTAGAAAAGATCATTATTTAACTGAAAAATCTAAGCAATGGGCTGTAGTTCTTGTGGATCGGGAGACGGAAAGGCGGCAGGGTGCAAAAGCAATGGCGGATGCAGCAGCGGCGGATGTAACCGGATGAATGTTCATGATTGGCTGGCCAACCTGCCCATCAGCGATGCAGCCAGCATGTGCCGGGTGGTGGAAGTAAGCTTTAATAATGGCAGCCGTAAAGATTTTTTCCGTAATACAACCGTTCATTTATTCGAAAAAGGCGATATGGTTTGCGTGGAAGGCGTTAGCGGCTTCGACGTGGGTATGATCAATGTTACCGGCGAACTGGTAAGGATCCAGATAAAAAAGAGAGGGGTGAATGAGTTCGACCCCGAGATGAGAAAAGTGATGCGAAGAGCTTTTGAGAAAGACACCGACCTGATGGTGCAGAATAAAGCCAGGGAAAAGGAAGCGGTGATCCGCTCCCGGGCCATTGCCCGCCAGCTTAACCTGGAAATGAAAATCAGTGAAGTGGAGTTCCAGGCAGATGGACGAAAGGCTACTTTTTATTATATCGCCGACGACAGGGTGGATTTTCGTGAACTGATTAAATTATATGCTAAAGAATTTAAGGTAAAAGTTGAAATGCGCCAGATAGGCGCGCGCCAGGAAGCCGGTAAAGTAGGCGGAATAGGAAGTTGCGGCAGAGAGCTTTGCTGTAGCACCTGGTTAACCGATTTCAAATCGGTCAATACCACGGCTGCCCGTTATCAGAATCTTTCAATTAACCAGAGCAAACTCAGCGGTCAGTGCGGAAGGCTTAAATGCTGCCTTAATTATGAGCTGGATACCTATCTCGACGCCTTACAGAATTTTCCTGAAAATGCAGACACGCTGCAGGTAGCCAAAGGAACAGCTATACTGATCAAGAAAGATATATTCAAAAACCTGATGTGGTATATTCTGCCCGACAGCAGCAAGCAATACCCGCTGACGATCGAGAGGGTTAAGAAGATTAAGATGGAGAACGGCAGGAATATTGTTCCCCAGGATCTTGAACCCGCAGAACTGACCAGCAGCAAGCCCAAGGAGGTAGAACCGGAATATGTTGACCTGGTGGGTCAGATCAGCCTTCGCACGCTGGACAAAGCAGAAAAGAAAAAAAGATCGGGTGGAAGAGAACCCGGTAATAACCGTGAATCGAGGGGTGGCCGCGAACCGGGACCTAATCGGGAACCTGGAAACAACCGCGAACCAAGGGGTAATCGTGAGCCTGGCGGTAATCGTCCACCAGGACCAGGAGGAAACCGCGATCAGCGTCCTCCACAACCACGCCAGCAGCCTCCGCGTAATAATAATAACAACAATAACAATAATAACAGGCGCAATCCACCGCCACCTCAACCTCCTAAAGTATAATACCTGCGGGGTGTGTTAAAGCATGGTCAAACCTTACTGATAGCGCTATCCGGCGTTTGAAACAACGCTACATTTGATTACATTTATGCGTCTTTACAAATGAATCAGGCCGGTCAGGCCGGCGAAAATAAAAACCCAATAAATCTCATTAACTATGGCATTTTTTAAATCGGGAAACCCCACTTTAAACGATAAGACTTTTGGAAAGGCTATTGAGACCTTCGATGATGGCGCAGTGATGACAGAAAGAGGCACGATCAACAAATTTGGTATGATGATGGCGCTGGTGCTGGCTTCCGCTTCCTTTACCTGGAAAGCCGCCGCTGAAGGCGCAGGCGTTATGCCCTGGGTAATTGGTTCTGCCATTGCAGGACTGGTTGTAGCGCTGATCATTTCTTTCCGCCCACAATATTCCCCTTATCTGGCTCCGGTATATGCATTGGTAGAAGGCGTTTTTGTAGGCGGTATTTCAGCGTATTATAATGATGCATTTGCGCAGATCGCTCCGAATATTATCATGCAGGCGGTAGGTATAACTTTCGGCGTAGTGATCGCGATGTTTGGGTTGTATCATTTCGGCGTTATCCGTGCTACGGAAAAATTTAAATCGGTCTTGTTTGTCGCCACGGCCGGTATTGCTGTATTCTACCTGTTGTCTTTTGTGCTCGGCTTTTTTGGCATCAATATGCCCCTGATCCACGACAGTACCAACTGGGGAATTCTTTTTTCGCTGGTAGTGGTGGTTATCGCTGCGCTGAACCTGATCATGGATTTTGACCTGATAGAACAGGGCGCCGCGAAGGGAGCCCCAAAATATATGGAATGGTATGGCGCTTTCGCTTTACTGGTAACCATTGTATGGTTGTATATGGAAATACTCCGGTTGTTATCTAAACTGGCCAGGAGAGATTAATATCATTATCGTTTACGGATTGGATGCTTCCCCCGAAACATTATCGAATAAAAAAAGGGCGGTCATTATTATACAATGATCGCCCTTTTCTATGAATAGCTATTTATTTACCGGCCATCGCCATCGAGCAGGTTGCCGAGGCCTCCGAGTATACTTCCTTCCTCCTTACGTTTATAAGTTCCATAAGCAAGAATCCTCGCGGCCAGCCTGCTGATCGGAAGGGTTTGAATCCATACCTTGCCGGGGCCTCTCAGGGTAGCAAAGAAGAGTCCTTCGCCGCCGAAGATGGAATTTTTGATGCCTCCCACGAATTGTATATCGTAATTAACCATTTGGCTGAAGGCGACGATACAGCCGGTATCAATTTTTAATAATTCTCCGTGATGTAATTCTCTTTCGGTAACATGACCGCCTGCATGAACAAAAGCCATTCCATCGCCTTCCAGTTTTTGCATAATAAAACCTTCGCCTCCAAAAAGACCGGTACCCAGTTTCCGCTGGAACTCAATGCCAATGGAAACGCCTTTTGCCGCGCAAAGGAAAGAATCTTTCTGGCAGATCATTTTCCCTCCCATCCTTAACAGGTCAAGAGCTATAATTTTACCGGGATAAGGAGAAGCAAAACTCACCTTTCTTTTATTCTGCGCATTATTGGTGAAAGCCGTCATGAATAAGCTTTCGCCGGTTAGTAAGCGCTTACCGGCAGACATGAGTTTTCCTAATACACCCTGGTTGGCTTTGGATCCATCGCCGAAAATAGTCTGCATATCTATCCCGTCATCCATCATCATAAAGGCGCCGCTTTCTGCAACAGCCGTTTCTGTGGGGTCCAGTTCCACTTCCACGTATTGCATTTCTTCTCCATGAATCTGGTAGTCTATCTCGTGGTTATTGATCATACATTTATCTTTAATTAGAACCAGCTTCCAATAAAATATTTATTTACATTTTCATCGTTAGCCAATCTTCTTGCCCTGCGCGATTTTTTGATCTGGTGATTGATGATCGCAACAAGCATCAAAGGAAGAAATATCACTGTTAAAGGAGGAATACCCAAAATAGATATCCATTTACCGCCATACAATCTGCGCATCGGTCTTCTTAAACGTTCGGCCATGACATACATCGCGGGAACTACGATAAGCGTCATAAAGAATGCGGATATCAACCCAAAGATGATGGTCCATGCCAGCGGTCTCCAGAAGTTAGCGCTGTCGCCGCCGATATAGATATTCGGACTGAGGTGTTCGAACAGGGAAATGAAATTGATATTAAAGCCGATACCCAGCGGTATCAATCCGAAGATCGCCGCCAGCGCGGTCAGCAATACAGGAATAATACGCGTTTTACCCGCTTCTATCACGGCTTCCCTGGTTTTCATACCTCTTGATCTCAGTTCTTCTGCAAACTCAATAACCAGGATACCATTTTTCACCACGATACCTGCAAGACCCACTATTCCCAAACCTGTAAAGGCCACGGAAACATCCATTCCGCTTATCGAAAATCCAAGCAACACGCCGATGATACTGAAAAGTATTTCTGCAAGGATGATCAAAGGTTTACTTACTGAGTTGAACTGCAATACGAGGATGAACAGGATCAGCATGAGCGCCACCACCATGGCCCCCAAAAGAAAGTTTCCGGTTTCCGCCTGCTGTGCGCCTTCGCCTGTTTGCGCTACCGATACGCCCAGCGGTTTCTGGAACCTGTCGATATACGTTTTCAATTCCTGGTTCACTGCAGTAGGCGTATAGCCCTGCGATTCCAGCACATTTGAACGAAGTATAATAGATCTTTTCTGATTCTTTCTTTTAACGCTGCCTAACGTGGTGGTATAGTCGATCTTCACCATTGAACTGATCGGAATATGTTTTATACCTCCGGTAGAAATATCACGGAATGTGATATTCATATTCAGCAGTTCGGAAAGGCTTCTGCGCTGGCTCTCCTGGTTACGCAACTGTATCTTGTATTCGTCTTCGCCATCCTTGATCTTTGAAACCTCCCTGCCGAATAAAGCCGTTCTGATCTGTTGTCCTATCTGGGCGGAAGAGACGCCTTCAATAAGCGCTCTCTCACGGTCAACAGTAAGCGTAACTTCCGGGTTGGTAAGATCCACATCCATCTTCAGTTCTTCCACGCCGGGAACTCTTATGGAGTCGAGGTAGTTCTTTAAGGAAACGGCTGTTTTGATCAGGTTGTCGAAGTTTTCGCTGGCAATTTCAATATTGATAGGAGGATCAGTTGGCGGACCGCTGCTTTCCTGGTCTACAGATATCTCTGCGCCGGGAACGCCTTTAACTGCGGCTCGGATAGAATCGAGATAAGCCGCTGTAGAAACGCCATGCCTGTGTTCAAATTCCACAAACGATACCTGGATTCTTCCCAGTTCCTGCCTGGTGCTTCTGTCGCCGCTGGAAGGATCGGCGGCGCCTACGCCTACATTCGAAATGATGCTTTCCACAACGGCATTCTTTTTACCGTTTTCCATGCCCATGGTTTTATATACGCGTTTTTCGAGGATCTGCGTTATCGAATCGGTATAATAGGCATTGGTGCCTACAGGTTCCTTGAGGTATACATAAATAAAGTTAGGATCTGATTTGGGGAAGAATACCACTTTAACCCTTCCGCCACTCACTGCGCCAACAAAAATAAAAAGGCTTACCACGAACAGAGCTACAACCCCCAATAACAGGTAAACCGGTCGCCATCCTTTAAGCGTCCAGCGTAATAATATTTCATAGCGTCGCATCAGCGCAGGGAGAACCCTGTTCTGAAAAGCATGAATAATGCCATTGAGCACGAAATGATTCAGCAATACCATCAATACCAGGAACAGGATCAGGTTACCCCAGAAAGGTTGTCCGAAAAGATCGAGTAATATGCCAAATCCAAGACCTATCCATAATCCGGGTTTTTTGAAGATGGCCAGTTTTGATTTTTCTCCTTCTTCGGAATGGTTCATGAAATCGACTGCAAAGACGGGGTTCATAATAAAAGCCACCACCAGTGAAGCCGTAAGGGTGAAGATCAGCATGACCGGTAGATAGATCATGAACTTACCGATAATTCCCGGCCAGAATAGCAAGGGGAAGAATGGGGCTAGCGTAGTTAATGTACCTGCAAATACCGGGATGAAAATTTCCCCGGCAGCCATGATCGCCGAACGTTCGGAGTTAATCTTTCCTTTTCCCTGGGTAAATATGCGATGCGTATTTTCAATTACCACGATCGCATCATCCACGATGATACCTAATCCAAAAAGCAGCGCAAAGAGTACGATGAAATTGAGGGTTACATGAGAGCCTACCATCAGGTCGGCGGCAGGCAGGAACATAAAGGCAACGAACATGCTGAGCGGTACGCTGAGCGCCACGAAGAAGGCATTCACCACGCCCATAAAAAACATCAGGATGATCAGCACCAGTACGAACCCGATCACGATGGTATTGACCAGGTCGTTAAAAGAATGACTGGCATTTTTACTCTGATCGCCGGTAAGCACCACGGTAAGGCCCGGGGGATATTCTGTTTTCTGTTTTTCCGCTACCAGGGCTTTTACCTTTTCTGCGGTTTCAATCAGGTTTTCGCCGGCCCTTTTAATGATGTTGAGGGTGATCACATTTTTTCCATCGAGGCGCGCATAACTTTCTCTTTCCTTG
>JBDTVL010000061.1:0-8697 GCA_040007215.1 Flavitalea sp. | reverse complement strand
TGAAAAACCCATCTTTGCCTGCAATACAAACCAGGTCGGGGGTCATCTCGAAAAATGGATGCATCTCAAATTCAGTGCTAATCAGGTCTGGCATACTCCATGAAATTACATTAATCTGGCTTTATCGTAATAGTTAATGTTCATTTTAATGGTTTGCAACGTTTCACCCGGTTCATTTGTCAGGATCGGCAAACCGGTGTATGAGAATACTTATCCCTGTAATTATCCTATTCCAGCTTTCCGCCTGTGTGCGTGATGGGGCGGAGCTTTCCAACGGTGCGACTGGGGATATCCTGGCTTATGTTCCCATTTATGCGCAGCCTGGTACAACAACTGTCATTAGCATAGAAAATAGCAGGTCTACCAAGAAAGCCGGCAAGATCTATGCTTACCGTAACTATATTTTTCAGAACGAACTTAATGAAGGCATTCATATCATTGACAATTCCAATCCTTCCCAGCCCCATAAGATCGCATTCTTAAAAATTCCTTATAATTCTGAAATGGCGGTAACCGGTTACTACATGTATGCCAACAGCATTAATAGCCTGGTGGTTATTGATATTCATGACCCGCTGTCGCCATCGATCAGTAAGATCATTAAAGATGCTTTTCCGCTTATCAATCAGAAATATCCTCCAGCGCAGGGGACATTCGTTTGCGCAGATCCTTCTAAAGGAATTGTAGTGGACTGGGAATTAAAAACCGTTGAAACCGCCGCCTGCAGGCGATAAACATGCTGCCATGAAACCAATCGCTTACCTGCTTGCCGGTTTTATTATTGTTGCCGGAGATGCCTGCATCAAAGACACTGCTACTAACACCTCAACTACCTCTGTTTCCGGAGCAGGAGGTTCGCTTGCCCGTTTTGCTATTTCCGGCAGCTATTTGTATACGGTTGACAAGTCGAACCTTAAAGTATACGATATCCTTGATGCAGCAGATCCTGTATTGAAGAACACTTTGCCGGTAGGATTTGAAATAGAAACTATTTATCCTTTTAAGGACAAGTTGTTCATAGGTTCAACAAGCGTGGTGTATATTTTTTCAATAGATGATCCTGAGCATCCTGAAAAGCTGAGCACAGCGGTTTCTCCGCAGGTTCTTCGGCGCTGTGATCCTGTTGTGGCGAAGGATAATGTAGCTTATGCCACGCTGCGAACCAACGGTCCCTGCGGAGGCGTCCAAAGTATTTTGGCGGTATATGATATCAGCGATATTATGAATCCTGTACAGAAAATTACTTACCCGTTAATGGAACCTTATGGCCTGGGGTATTCCGATTCGGCGTTGTATGTATGTGATAATTCAAGCCTGCTGGTTTTTAATATCAACAATCCTTATGCTCCGGTTTTAATTAGCGCGATCAATGATGGTAATTATGTGGATGTTATTGCTTACCAGCAAACCCTGATCTGCTGGATCAGGGAAGGCGTTTTACTGTATGATATTTCAGAAAGACTGAATCCTAAACTGATCGCAAAAATTATTTAATGCGGTATTTTTTTTTATTATTGAGTTTCCTGCTGCTATTCCTTGTTTCCACACAGGCGCAGAAAACAGTTCCTTATCCCATTAATAGCTTTCATTTTCTTAGATTTAATCCATTAGGCCTGCTTGATCCTGTTGAAGGCAATTTATCTTTTGGCGCCGAGTATCATTTACAAAAAAGCTGGTCGGTGGCGATGGATGCTTCCTGGATCTTTTATTCACGCCACTTTTCAGAGGCGAATGCCTCGGGTTTTATGCTTCGTCCGGCAATCCGCACTTACCGTGGGCCGAGGCAAAACAGGTTTTTCGAACTGGAATTTCAATATAAACAGGTCGATCATCATTTGCATGACTGGATCGGTCGCGACTTCGTGAATGGCGTTCCATCTTATGAAGAGTTAACTTCCTTCACCTATCGTAAGCAGGTTTTCGGATTTCATTTCAAAGCAGGATCTATTTTTCCGTTAACTAAAAATAAACGTTTCTGGATGGAAGCTTATGTCGGTTTGGGCGCCCGCTACAGGCATTTTTCAACGGTTAATCAGCCCTATAATACTTTTTCGCCATTAAGCGATATTTTCGAAGGGGATTTCACACTTGGATGGACAGCAGCCCTGCCGCTAGGCATGCGGTTGATGTGGCGGCTGGATTAAAACAACCTGAAAAAATTAAGACTCGCTGGTTTTATTTCGTTCATATTCCTTTACCCTTACAAAAAGGAGTAATACAAATATTAAAACTGCCACCAGCGAAAAGTAAGTAAGGAAAAATCCATAATTAGATATTAAAATTGGCGTATACGATGGATGGCTTTTATAGGGCCTCGCAAAGGGCGCTTTATCAGGTGTTGCGCTCGCGGAGCTTTGATTTTTAATGAACTCAAGAATACTTTTAATATTATCTGCTGTAAGATCGGTATGATCCGGCATGGGCATATTATTGAACTTTGCAAACAGCGCCAAAGCCGCCGTATCGCCGCTTTTTATTACCGCCTGCGAAGATTGAACAAATTTGATGATCCAATCTATGCTATGCCGCTGATCAACGCCCGCTAATGCCGGCCCTACCACTACCTTATTAATATTATGACAGCTTCCGCAACGCATGGAAAAAATAGCTTTCCCTTCATCTACAGGCGGTAATGAAAAACTTTTAAGGGTTGCAGTAGCCAGGATTACAGATAATAATACGCGCTGTCTCATACAGATAATTTACGATTGCAATTTTAAAAATTCTTTAGATATACTAATAAACCTAACTCCTCTTTTCAGTCTGAGCTTCTTTCTGTTTTTAGTTTACCGATATCAATGATAAGTTGTGTTATTTCATTTATTTTTACGCCGTCATAAAAACCTCGGATACGGCCTTTTGTATCGATCAGAACCAGTTGGTCGCTGTGTATAAAGTCATCAGGTCCGCCATCACCATCAGTAGCCACAGCTAAGAAACTTTTCCTGGCCAGTCGATAGATTTCTTTTTTATTTCCTGTGAGTAAATTCCAGCGTTCAGGGCTGATCATAAATTTTGAGCCATACCAGGATAATCGCGCCGACGAATCTCTGTCCGGATCTATACTGAACGAGTTGATCTGCACTCCGCTATCGTTAATAAATTTTTGCTCAACGGTAACCAGGTTTGCCGTTATTTTCGGACAAATGATCGGGCAATGCGTAAAGAAGAAATTGACGATAATTATTTTTCCTTCCCAGTTCTTATTAACGATAGTCTTACCATCCTGGTTGATCATGCTGAAACTGGCGATCTGGTGATTGGATTCCCCCAAAACTGGCAGCTTTTGAAAATTAGACTGGTACCAATCTGCAATTCCAAATGCCAGGAACGGTATCAGTATTACCGATCCTACAAATAACCATATAAATGATTTCCGGAATATCATGGTTTGACAGGAATTGCGCGGTTATTTTCAGGATCCCGCAGAGATAAGGTTTTTACCGGAGTGGGATTATCGGGCGTAAACGGCGGCGCACCCGGACCTGGATTATTTACCGCATTGATCAGCGCTGGCGTATATGAAATAACCATTATAACGGCCATGGTTACCAGCCAGGGTTTGAACTGATCGAATAAGGGTATCCGTTTTTCATCATGCAACGCTTCGCTCACCGGCAGCTCAAGAGAAGATTCCTTTGTTTTTTTGCTGAACATGGTGCCGAAGAAAACAATAAAGAAGATCACTCCTGCCGTAAACATAATGATACCGCCTGCTAAAGCGAGCATAGTTGTTGGCACCCATTCGGGCGTAAACAATTCGTTTTTTGGATTTAAGTAGGTCAGACCAAGGTTTGTTCTTCTAGGTTCGCCAATAAGACCGCCCCAGCACATACCTGTTGAAAAAATAAGCAGACCTATTACCCATAGATACGGAATGATCACATTAAGCCGGGGAAGAAATATTTTTTTCCCGGCGATAGTGGAATACATATACGTACTCATGCCGATGATGCCCAGGAATACTGGACCTGCAACGGTCATATGAAAGTGACCGGGAAGCCACGCGGTATTGTGTACCACGCTGTTTAATTCTGCTGAAGCATTAACGAGTCCGGTTAGTCCGCCGAATATAAAAAGAAATAATCCGCAGATCAGGTAAGCAAAAAGATAACGGTCAGGGTCGAGGTAAGGAAGTTTACCAAAGAATCCCAGCAGTCCTTTCGCACCTCTTTTTCTTCCTGCATATTCTAATGATGCGGCGAGCGTGAATGCGGTGATAAAACTGGGAATAGCAACGCCATAAGTTAGTAATCCCTGGAATAATTTAATGCCTTTGCTGATGGAGGGATCTGAGAACTGATGATGAACGCCAACGGGAATGGAGAACAACAGGAAAAGAAATAAGGATATACGTCCTGCGAGGTCGGAGAATAATTTACCTCCTGCCAGTTTTGGCAACATAGTATAAAACATGATGTAAGCGGGTAACAGCCAGAAGTACACCAGAGCATGTCCAAAGAACCAAAAGAGCGTTCGTGCAAGCGTTACATTTACGGTTGCTTTCCAACCCATAGACCATGGCAGCAGCAAAACCAGAACTTCGTAGGCTACCGCAAGCGTGCAGACAAACCATATTGTGAAGTTGATCAGTGTGCCCAGCACGGCTAAAGGCGTTTTTATTTCAGGGTTATCTTTTTTCCACTGAACATACATATTTGCCCAGTTGAATAAAGGGACCCAGGAACCAACGATCAGTAAAGCTGCGCCGAGGTAAAAAAACGGATGACCTTTTAAAGGTGGATAGAAGGTATACAGCACTGAAGCCTTACCGGAAAGCATTGCCCATGCCGCGAGCCCGGTTCCGATCGCCATTAGCCAGAAGCTAAGCCAGGCGACCGTTTTATTGGGTTCCTTTTTTAAATAAAAAGTGATGGTGGCATGCCCGAAGGCAACGGCAAAGAAAGTGGTTAGCACTACCGCATTAATGACTCCATGCAAAGTGAGGCCCTGGTAGTAATCGAGGTGTGCAAAATTCGACTGCTGAATAACGCCCGATCGGTATACGGTTTGCATCAGCCCATGGTATATACCAATAGATAAAAGCGTGATGGGTATACCTAGCTGCCAGTAAATAAGTCGTTTTAACGATTTGCTGATTTGCATAAGTCTTGATTATATTCTCCGGTTAGTTATTTAGTTTTTGGCGTATTGACGATCACTTCTGCCTGCATAGCCTGATGACCTACTCCGCAGTATTCATGGCAGGTGATCTTATATATTCCTGGCTTATCGAATTTCACCGTGGTTTTATTGATATTCCCATACACCGCCATAAGGTTTACATTTTTTTCTGCGATATTAAATCCATGAACCACATCGTTGGAGGTAATGAAAAAATCAACTTCGCTGCCAACGGGAATGTATATCTGAGATGGTTCAAACTGCCACATCTTCGCTACGGCATAAACCTGGAAGGTATGGTCGTCGAGTTGAGTAACCTTAGGTATAGTATATGCTTTGTCAAAGGGTATGCATTCTGGCAGATCATTGTTTTTACCTCTCGCATAAAGTATAGAGAAGATAAATAATACCATAACGAAACCGGTGATTATGATAACCCTTTTTTCTGTTTTATCCAGTACTGATAGCATAAATATTTAGATTCTTTCAAGCATTAGGAAATAGATGCCATACCATATAATCAGGCCTAAAATAACCAGGAGAATAAAAAAGGCAAACGCCCCCCTGGGTTTGAAGTTCTTGTCGAAATGTTGGTCAGGCGTCAGGTCTTCTACCTGAATATCGGGTTGCTTCATAATTTTTATTTGTAGCGCAAAATTATTCAGCGGGGCAAAATGGTCTTATGACGGGGAAGGATAGCAGCCATGATTTATATCAGTTTATTTAACCATAGAGATCATGATAAGGGTGTATGCGTTTAAAAATACTGGTCAATATGCGTTGCTGAGGCATCTCAAGGAACGGGATGACCCAAGTCATATTTCCTCATGAACGGGCCGAATACCTTTGCAAAGTGTACAATGTCATTATAACGAAATTGTTTTCCCTGTTATGAATTGAGCAGGGG
Organism: Flavitalea sp.; assembly: GCA_040007215.1. GTDB lineage: Bacteria > Bacteroidota > Bacteroidia > Chitinophagales > Chitinophagaceae > Flavitalea. Next base: position 2,666 of record JBDTVL010000061.1, on the reverse strand, counting down.
AGAAGTTTTTTAATGTGCTTCCATGATACAAGATTCAGAGAAAACTATTGCAGATATCGTTCGGTCTGATTATCGGACCGCCGATGTTTTCAAAAAATATCATATTAATTTTTGCTGTAGCGGGAAAATTTCCCTGCAGTTAGCCTGCGAATTGCAGGGCCTCGATTATCCTACTATTCTCCATGAGCTGGAAGAAGCGGCGCGGACCATCCTGGTTCCTGCTAATATTCAGTATGATCAATGGAAAGTTGATTTCCTGGTTGATTATATCAATAATGTTCATCATGCCTACCTTTACCAGGCTATTCCAGCCCTGCAGGCAAACCTTCTTTCTTTTATGGAAGGGCATAAAAAGAAGTTCCCGGCATTGATCGATATTTACGAAGTATTCCACGAACTTTCCACTCTTCTGGAGCGTCATAACCGACATGAAGATGAAATTATCTTTCCCTATATCAAACAAATTGAAAGCGCGTACCGGAGAAAGGAGCCTTATGGAAACCTTTTTGTAAGAACGCTGAGAAAGCCGCTAAGCCATATCGAAAAAGAGCATGCCCTGATCAGCGAACTGCTGGAAAAATTAAAAATGCATACCAATAATTATACTTATCCCGCCAATGCCTGTACTAATCACCAGGTCATTTATCATAAACTTAATGAGTTCTGCCAGGATATTGTTCAGCATAAATACCTGGAGAATAATATTCTTTTCCCAAAAGCGATAGAAATCGAACAACATCTGCTCATGGCCTGAAACATCGTTAAATTTGCAGAAACCCGACAGGATGCAGTTTAATATTGTACACATAACTTCCCTTTTTGAAAATGCCACCGAAGGGTTTATTGTTACCGATAGCGATGGGAAAATAATATTGGTCAATCCCTCTGCCTGCCGGATGTTCGATTATCATACCGAGGAGCTGATTGGACAAAAAATTGAAACATTGATCCCCAGGGAGTATAAACATAATCATGTGAAACTCCGCGATGAGTTTTATCATGATCCAAGAAACCGTGTTATGGGACATGGCCGCGATTTGAGGGGCGAAAGGAAAGGAGGAGAGAATTTTCCTGTCGAAGTTAGCCTCAGCACCTATATCCAGGCAGATAAGCGATATGTGATTGCCTTCATTATTGATATCACGCGTAGAAAGATAATCGAAGAGAGTATGCTGAAGCAACAGCAGCAGCTGGAAAAAGTTACCGATGAAATGCGCGTACTGAATGCTGAGCTGGAAGCGAAAGTGGAAGAAAGAACGATCATACTAAAGGAAGCTTTGCAAAGACTGGAGCAGTCGCAGGAAGAGTTAAGCGAATCGCTGGACAAAGAGCGTCAGCTTAATGAGATCAAGAGCCGGTTCGTATCTATGGCTTCCCATGAATTCAGGACTCCATTAAGCACCGTGTTGTCATCAGCTTCTCTGATAAATAAGTATGTTACTACGGAAGATCAGTCTAAACGCGACAGGCATATTGAGAAGATCAGGGGCTCTGTAAAACAGTTGAATAACCTGCTGGAAGATTTTCTTTCGCTGGGTAAACTGGATGAAGGTAAGGTTGGGACGGATCTACAGGAGTTTAACTTGTTTGAACTGGTTCAGGATACTGTTGAGGAAATGAAAGGATTGATAACAAAGGAACAAAAGATCGACTATATTCATTCGGGTAATGAAATGGCGGTAAGCGATCCTAAGCTGGTCAGGAATGTGCTGCTTAATTTAATATCCAATGCTATTAAATTTTCCGGTGAAGGAACAACTATAGAGGTGAGAAGTACAAAAGAAAATGACAATGCCTGTATTTCTGTAAAGGACAGCGGAATTGGTATTTCAGAAGAAGATAAGGAGCATTTGTTCTCCTCCTTTTTCCGCGGAAAAAATGCTGTGAATATCCAGGGAACGGGTCTTGGTTTACATATAGTAAAAAGATATCTTGATTTAATAGGGGGATCAGTTGACCTTGAAAGTGAACTGGGAAAAGGAACAACTATAACGTTCACTATACCGGGTAAATATTCTTAATATGAAGCAATCAGTACTGGTAATAGATGATAATACGGATATCCGGGAAAACATAGCGGAGATACTCCAGCTTGCCGGGTATATAACCTTTACTGCTGAAAACGGTAAACTCGGTGTGGAGATGGCCATCCGGGAAAAACCTTCTGTTATTGTCTGTGATATAATGATGCCGGAACTGGACGGCTATGGGGTTTTGCACCTGTTAAGAAGAAATGCCGTTACCCAAAATATACCTTTTATTTTTCTGACCGCTAAAACAGAAAGAAGCGATTTCAGAAAGGGTATGGAAATGGGCGGCGACGATTATATCACCAAACCATTTGAGGAAATCGAGTTGTTAAATGCCATTGAAACGAGGATCAAAAAATCGGCGATATTTGAATATACGTACGCTTCATCGCCCGAAGGGGTGGCCCATTTCTTAAAAGATGTAAGAAGTGCAGGTCTTGTTCAGCGTCTCTCGGAAAAGTATGAAGTAGAACAATATGATAAGAAGCAGACCCTATATACCGAAGGCAGGCGTTCGCGTTTTTTATATTACCTGATTGAAGGAAAGATAAAAGGATACAGAACCAATGAGGATGGAAAGGAATACATTACCAATTTATACGGCTCAGGCGATTTTATCGGTTATGCGGCGCTGAT
>JBDTVL010000060.1:0-8763 GCA_040007215.1 Flavitalea sp. | reverse complement strand
TACTGAGCGATGGCTGCGTAATATTACACTGCGCCGCAGCTTTCGCAAAATGCTTCAGGTTATCTAAGGCAACAAGGTATTCCAGTTGTACTAATGTCATGATAGTTTTAAACTATTGAAGTATAAAATTAATTGATTGTCGTTATTTATCCTATTCCATACATTTGTTGCCTCAGAGGAAATAACCGGATCTTGCCATTATGGTAAGAAGCGTTAAGAAAATATTATTCATTTCTTAGAAAAATTATAGCATATGGAATCAAATGACAGCGGCAAATGCCCGTTTCCCCACGGAAAACAAAAACAGAATGTTGGTGGCGGCGGCACCAGGAATCGCGACTGGTGGCCAAGCCAATTAAAAATAAATATTCTGCGTCAGCAATCTTCCTTGTCTGATCCGATGGATGATAACTTTAATTATGCCGAAGCGTTTAAAAGCCTTGACCTGGAAGCGGTCAAAAAAGACCTCCATGCGCTGATGACCGATACACAGTCCTGGTGGCCGGCAGATTTCGGTCATTATGGACCGTTGTTTATCCGTATGGCCTGGCATAGCGCCGGCACCTATCGTGTTGGCGATGGCCGTGGCGGCGCAGCGGCAGGACAACAACGCTTTTCGCCGCTCAATAGCTGGCCCGATAATGTGAGTCTTGATAAGGCCCGCAGATTGCTTTGGCCCATCAAACAGAAATATGGACAGAAAATTTCCTGGGCAGATCTGATGATCCTGACCGGTAATATAGCCCTGGAATCCATGGGCTTTAAAACATTTGGATTTGCCGGCGGACGTGCAGATGTATGGGAGCCTCAGGAAGATGTGTATTGGGGATCCGAAACCACCTGGCTGGGTGGCGATCTCCGTTATGCGCATGGTTCAGAGGGTGTGGAAAAGAGCGGCGGCGTACTGGTATCTGACGATAATGCTGACGGCGATATTCATTCCCGTAACCTGGAAAAACCGCTTGCTGCCGTACAAATGGGACTGATCTATGTGAACCCCGAAGGTCCTGATGGTAATCCTGATCCTGTTGCTTCCGCCAAAGATATCCGCGACACTTTTGGTCGCATGGCGATGAACGACGAAGAAACGGTTGCCCTGATTGCTGGCGGACATAGCTTTGGTAAAACACATGGCGCAGCGCCTGCCACCCATGTAGGAAAAGAGCCCGAAGCAGCTCCTTTGGAATTACAAGGTTTCGGATGGAGTAATAGTTACGGAACAGGTAAAGGAGGAGATACGATCACCAGCGGACTGGAAGTTACCTGGACAACTACGCCTACTAAGTGGAGCAATAACTTTTTTGAAAACCTTTTTGCCTTCGAATGGGAATTAACCAAAAGCCCTGCGGGAGCGCAGCAATGGGTGGCAAAAAATGCCGGCAATATCATTCCCGATGCTTTTGACGCTTCAAAAAGTCATGCGCCCACCATGCTCACCACGGATATTGCTTTAAGAGCCGACCCGGCATACGAAAAAATATCCAGGCATTTCCTGGAAAATCCTGATGCCTTTGCCGATGCGTTTGCCCGCGCCTGGTTTAAACTTACTCATCGTGATATGGGTCCGCGCGCTCGTTATTTAGGCGCTGATGTACCCGCAGAAGAACTGATCTGGCAGGATCCTATTCCGGCTGTTGATCATCCGCTGGCAGATGCCAATGATATTGCTGCATTAAAAGCAAAGATCCTCAGCGCTGGTTTAACCGTTTCACAACTGGTGTCTGCCGCCTGGGCTTCCGCTTCTACCTTTCGAGGTTCGGATAAACGTGGCGGCGCTAATGGAGCGCGTATTCGCCTGGCTCCACAAAAAGATTGGCGCATAAACAATCCTGCCCAGCTCTTCAAAGTGTTGGATAAACTGGAAGGCATTAAAAAAGAATTTAATGCAGCGCAGTCTGGCGGCAAAAAAGTTTCACTGGCCGATCTGATTGTACTGGCAGGTTCTGCAGCCGTTGAAAAAGCAGCCAAAGATGCCGGTCATGATATAGCTGTTCCGTTTACGCCCGGACGTATGGATGCTTCGCAGGAAAAAACAGATGTGGAATCCATTGCATTCCTTGAACCAGCCGCCGATGGCTTCCGAAATTATACTAAGAAAAAGTCTTCCGTCTCCACGGAAGAACTGTTGATTGATAAAGCCCAGTTGTTAACGCTTACCGCGCCCGAACTCACTGTGCTGGTAGGCGGTATGCGGGCATTAAATACCAACTTTGACGGCTCCGCTCATGGCGTGTTTACCAAACATCCCGAAACGCTTACCAATGATTTCTTTGTGAACCTGCTCGATATGGGAACTGCGTGGAAGCCTGCTTCCGAAGACAGGGAACTGTACCAGGGTTATGACCATGCAACCGGCCAGCCCACATGGACAGCTACCCGTGCCGACCTGGTATTTGGCTCCAACTCAGAACTGAGAGCTATTGCGGAAGTATACGGTAGCGCCGATGCAAAGGGTAAATTTATTAAGGACTTTGTAGCGGCCTGGAGCAAGGTAATGAACCTGGACAGGTTTGACCTGGCGTAGTGGAATAGTAACCTATGATTTTAATTTCTACCGAATAGGCTCCTTTGAGCCTATTCTTATTTTATGTCATGTCTCGGGAGTGTAAACCCTTAATCAGCGATATATAACTATAACGAATAAACGCATCTCCTACACAGGGCATTTCTCATGATAGTTCTCTAATACGATAGCCGATTTCTGGAATTCGAAGCCTTCGTATTTGACGATGATATCGCTTAACACTTCTTCGATAGCTTCTATTTCTTTCAGCGTAACCAGTTTTGCGCGGTATTCTTTTATGTTGGGGAGCCCTTTAAGGTAGTTGGCGTAATGTCTCCGCATCTCCAGGATACCCACTACCGGGCCCTTCCATTCGTAAGAGCGACGGAGATGTTTACGGCATACTTCTATGCGCTGTTCTATATCGGGCGAAGGAAGATGTTCGCCGGTTTTAAGAAAATGTTTTATTTCATTAAACACCCAGGGATGACCGATAGCGGCTCTTCCGATCATGATGCCATCAACGCCATACCTGTTTTTATATTCCAGCGCTTTTTCGGGCGAGTCGATATCGCCATTACCGAAAATAGGAATGTTGATCCTCGGGTTGTTCCGGATCTTGCCGATCAGCGTCCAGTCGGCTGATCCCTTATACATTTGGGTACGGGTCCGTCCATGAATGGCCAGCGCCTTGATACCCACATCCTGCAGTCGTTCCGCCACCTCTTCGATATTTTTTGTCATCTCATCCCATCCCAGCCTTGTTTTTACGGTAACGGGAAGGTTGGTGGATCTTACCACGGCAGCGGTTAGCCTAACCATCAGCGGCAGATCTTTCAATACGCCGGCGCCGGCGCCCTTACACGCTACTTTTTTTACCGGGCATCCGAAGTTGATGTCTAGCAGATCGGGATGGGTAACGTCTACAATTTTCGCCGCCAGCGAAAGGCTTTCCTCATCTCCGCCAAAGATCTGTATGCCCACGGGGCGTTCATAATCGAATATATCCAGCTTTTTACGGCTCTTGATAGCATCGCGGATAAGCCCTTCAGAACTGATGAACTCCGTGTACATGAGGTCCGCTCCATTATCCTTGCAAACCGCCCTGAATGGCGGGTCGCTGACATCCTCCATGGGAGCCAGGAGGAGCGGGAATTCGGGAAGCGATAGGTTACCTATTTTTACCATTTGAAAGCGGCTGTCATCTTATACGTATATTGTACAAAAATGTATGCAAATTTACATACTTAATGTCTCTTATGATCGGTCATTTACGCATTAAATCTCCCTGGTCGCAACTGGGCATATTTACCGGCGCTTTAGGAGCCGGTTTTGTTGTCGCTTCCCTGATGATGGGCATTGTGGCTATGTCGAAAGGAATACCGCTGGCGCAGATGGATAAACTCGACTGGAGCCAGCCCGGCGTTCTCGCCACCATGAAATGGATTCAGGCTGTTTCATCGCTGGTTATTTTCTTATTCCCGGCGGTTGTTTTTGCTTTATTGACGTTTACCGGCAAGCCTTTTTATTTCCTGGGCCTTCGGCCTGCCGACTCGAATAGCAGGTATATCCTTGCCGTGGCGGCTGTTGTGCTCGCTTTTCCCTTTGTGCTCTGGCTGGGAGAGATCAACCAGCATATTCCGCTTCCATCATGGATGACCGGCCTGGAAAAAGACGCCGCTAAACAGATGGAGGCCTTCCTTAAAGCCGGGAATATCACCGATGTACTGCTCAATGTTTTTATTGTTGCCCTGCTCCCCGCTGTCTGTGAGGAAATATGTTTCCGGGGCGCTTTGCAACGAATTATGATACACCTGTTTAAAAGCCCCTGGGCAGGTATCGTGGTAACAGCCATGTTGTTCTCTGCCTTTCACCTGCAGTTCCAGGGATTTTTTCCGAGGATGTTCCTGGGCATAGTATTAGGCGCCTTATACTGGTATAGCGGAAGCTTATGGACCAGCATCATCGCTCATTTTGTATTCAATGCCGTTCAGGTGGTGGTGGTTTCTTATGCGCCAAAATACGTGAGCGAGAATCCTTCCATGCCCCTTTTTGCCGCCATGATCAGCGGCGCAGCCGTATTTACCATTTTATGGATGTACCGGAGAGACTCCCGGGTAACCTACGATAAAGTGTATCAAACAGAAGAACTGAACAGGAGCAACCAGTTTTTAGCATAAGCGCTACCGGATCAAATCAACTTATTTCATGGCCCTGAATATTGCTACACTCCGGACAAGAACCCTCACCGCCATCATCTTTGTAGTGATCATGGCAACAGGGTTGCTATTTAATCAATGGAGCTTTTTTCTTTTATTTACCATCATACATTTTGGATGCTGGCTGGAATACCAGAAGCTGGCTACGTTGATCAATCCTGAATATTCCACTATCACTCCTTTTCACTGCTATGGTATCATGCTGGCAGGATGGTGCTTCCTGTTATATTTTACTAATGACAGCTTTAACCTGGGCGCGCTATCCGTGCATTCTATGGGCTGGTGGCTGGGCCTGCTGCTGGCTTTTCTTTTGCCCATAACCGAAGTGCTATTCAGCGCTAACGTATCGTTGAAGAATATCGGTTACTCTGCCCTGGGCATTGCTTATATATCGGTCCCCTGCGGTCTGCTGATCGACCTGATGGTATTTCCCACCGGCTCTACATCACATTCGCTGCCGGTTCTGCCGCTGGTGATCATCTGTTGTATGTGGATCAATGATACGATGGCCTATATGGTGGGATCGCTGATTGGCAAAACGCCATTCTCTCCCATCTCCCCCAAAAAAACCTGGGAAGGAACTATTGGCGGCATTATACTTTGCGTTGCCCTGGTAACTTTGTTAAGCCGCTATATACCTGTTCTGCGCGACTTCCCGCTTATCCACTGGCTGATGATCTCACTGATCGCCGCTATCGCGGGAACCTTTGGCGACCTGCTGGAAAGCAAGCTGAAAAGAATGGCCGGCGTTAAAGACAGCGGCCGTATCATGCCCGGACATGGAGGTTTCCTGGACCGGTTCGATTCGCTGCTGATCGCCACCCCCTTTGTATGGGCGTATGTAGAAATTTTTTTAAGATAATGGTTTACCTAATTTTGACCCCCTAACCTGTAGATACATGACGATTCACCGAGAAGGCTTACCAACAATTGTGATCAGCGCTATTGCTTTTGGAGCGATCAACCTGGCCTCTTTTTATTTCCTGAGCTTTAATTATCCCTGGCTAAGCTGGTTCCTGTTCCTGGTTACTATTATATGCTGGCTTTTTATCTTATCATTTTTCCGGGTTCCCAACCGTAAACTGGTTAAGGATGAACACCTGGTGATCTGCCCGGCAGATGGTAAAGTGGTGGTAATAGAAGAAGCCTTCGATGAAGAATATTTTAAGGAGAAAAGATTGCAGGTATCTATATTCATGAGCCCCGCCAATGTACACCAGAACCGAAATCCTGTTAGCGGCGAAGTGGTGTACAATCAATACCATAAAGGGAAATACCTGGTTGCATGGAATCCCAAATCATCTACGGAAAATGAACGTCATTCGGTGGTGATCAGGAACCGTTTTGCGGAAGTGCTGGTAAAACAGATTGCCGGAGCGGTAGCCAGGCGTATCGTTAATTACCTCAGGGTTGGTCAGCAGGTAGAGCAAAGCGCTGAAATGGGCTTTATCAAATTTGGCAGCCGGGTAGATGTACTGCTTCCCGTAGGAACACAGGTGATGGTTACCCTGAACCAAACGGTACAGGGAGGCGTAACGGTACTCGCAAAAATCGGTTAAAAGATAGTCTTCAGTTCCGCCAGGGAATACACCATATACGTAGGACTGATCGCGCAGACTTCATGGGTGTGATTCACGAATACCTGGTCGATGCCGGCATTGATGGCGCCCTGGATATCCGCTTCAATACTGTCTCCTATCATTATGCTGTTCGATGGAATGGCATTGGCTTTCCTGAGCGCATAATCGAAGATCTCTTTTTTGGGTTTGATGCTGTTACTTCCTTCTGAAGTGATCACTTCCTGAAAAAAATGATCTATTCGGGAGCTTTTTAGTTTATGATGCTGCGTGGCTTCGAAACCGTTAGTGATGAGGTGCAGTTGGTAACCCTTATCTTTTAAAAACGCCAGCGTATTGATGGTATCAGGAAATAAAAGATTCCTGTTGGGTAGTAATTCGAGGAACCGGTACCCCAGTCGCTTTGCCAGTTTTTCATCGCCAATTTTAAATTCCAGTAAGGTGTGCCACATTCTTTTCCATCTCAGTTCTTCGGCTTTGATAAATCCGCCCCGGTATCTTGCCCACAACTTTTCATTTTGAACCAGGTAAGAAGAATAAAATAATTCAAAATCATGCACTCCGTTTTTTTCCAGTTCCAGCTCGTGGTAGAGATCGGCAAGGGTAAGTCGGGCATTAGCGTTAAAATCCCATAGGGTATGATCGAGGTCGAAGAACAGATGCCGGTATTTCATCGGCTAAAATTAAGCAAAAGGAATCAGGCGCAGACGGAACAGGTTGCAGCGAAAACGTTTAAGCCTCTTCCGGATTATGTGTGTTTGCAGGAAATTAATATCGCGCGCTTCTTATAATTTGTTAATTTTAAAAAGAGGATGCTCATCATCCTTGCCTAATCGTTCAGCTATTACACATCTATGACTATTATTATTACCGGCGCATCTAAAGGTATAGGAAGAGCTATAGCCGAGAAATTTGCGGCTAATGGTTATTCTCTTTTTCTCTGTGCAAGAAACAAAGAAAACCTCGTGTCCGTTAAAGAAGAACTTTTGCGGAAATATCCTTTCATACATGTACACACGAAAACCTGCGATGTAGCGGTGAAGGAAGACCTGAAAATTTTTGCCGAATGGATATTGGCTACCGCTAGCAGCATAGATGTGCTGATCAACAATGCCGGCCGGTTCGTTGATGGCGGCGCATATGATGGCGAAGGAATTGTACTGGAAGAAATGATGCAGAGCAACGTGTACAGCGCATATTATTTGTCAAGATTTTTATTGCCGAAAATGATCGGCCAGAAAAAAGGTCATGTGTTTAATATTTGTTCTATTGCCTCCCTCGGCGCTTATCCTTCCGGCGGAGCGTATGGCATTACCAAATATGCGCTGGCAGGATTTTCCGCTAATCTGCGCGAAGAAATGAAACCGCATAATATAAAAGTAACTTCTGTTTTTCCGGGCGCCGTGTATACGCCTTCCTGGGATGGCAGCGGTATAGCCCCCGACAGGATCATGAAAGCGGAAGATATTGCCGAAATGATCTATACTTCAGCGCACTTATCTGCTCAGGCCTGCGTGGAGGATATCGTTATCAGGCCGCAGTTGGGCGATCTTTAACAATCCCCGCCATTCATCCCTCTAAACGTCAATTGAGCCTTTAATTGGCGCAGAGCTCGCCGGCAGACTTTATATTTGTTACCAGGAGCAGTGATTATGACGATAGCTTTTTTGATACGATCCGGATTCAGCAGGTTCTTCACCGACAGAAGGCTTATGACTATCATGTGGATCATCTTCACCATGATAGCAGGTAATAAAGCATTGGCGCAACGCAATCTGCTGGATCATTTTAAACGGATAGATGATGAATCGGAGCTCAGAGCTGGTGAAACCATGGAAGGAAAGGTAAAAAAGAACTTTTTCCTGAAAGCAGAAGTGAATAAAACTGAATGTTTTGCCGGTGAATCAATAATGGCTACGTTCAAAGCCTATTCGCGGCTAAACGCTAATTCGCAGGTCGTGAAACGCCCGTCCCTTACAGGGTTCAGCGTTCTGGAAATGGTAGATGGCTACAGCAATGAACCCGGTATAGAAAAAGTAAACGGCAAATATTTTTATGTGCACCTGATCCGCAAGGTTCAGTTGATACCTCTGCAATCAGGAAATTTTAATCTCGACGGGGCGGAAGTGGAAAGCGTTATTCATTTTACCCGTGGCGCCAGGGAGGAAGAATCGGCCATTAAAAGTCTTCGTGATTTTTTAAGAGGGGGATCCAGCCGGCATGGTGTTAACCAGGAAGAACTCGATTATCGGGTTAACCTCGAAACGCCTTCTATCGGTGTTCGTGTAATACCTTTGCCTGAACCCGATAAGGATATTGATTTTTCTGGCGCCGTTGGACAATTTACCGTAGAACTGGAAATGCCTGATAAAAAAATAAAACAGTATGAGCCCGCCATCGTTCGACTGGTAGTGAGGGGCAGCGGCAATTTTCCGCTGATCACGGAGCCTTCTGTTCAGTGGCC
>JBDTVL010000059.1:0-8768 GCA_040007215.1 Flavitalea sp. | reverse complement strand
GAAAAGCAGGAAGCAGAACGCAAACGCGTAGAAGCGCAGGGTATTGCCGATTACCAGCGTATCATCAGCGAAAGCCTTACCGATAAACAACTTCAGTACGAAAGTATTAAGGCGCAACTCGAGATCGCAAAATCGCAGAATGCCAAAGTGATCATTATGGGTAAGGGAAATACGCCGGTGATACTGGATAGCAAAGGTCAATAATAAAAAAGGCCCGGATAGACATCCAGGCCGTATTTAAAATCCAATATCCTATGAAAAACCATAAGAACATTAACTATAAGCATGCCAGTTTTGTAATGCAGCGCCAGAGCGGGTTTGAGATTAACATCTCCTTGCTCATGAGCCAATATGGGAAAATAAAATTCAAAACAGGAATAGGGAAAGAGGCCTGTTTATTACCGGAAACTAAAGGAGCTGATATTTATGCCCTTATTATCATCTTTATCCATCACTATTTTCATGTCATGTCGGCCTGAGGAAAGCTTAATACTTTTTCTTTTTATGATTTGACGTTCAGGGCCTTTGTATATGACAGGAATAGCGCCAGTTATATTTTTCCCATCCATCTCCAGGTGGAAAGAGGCTTTGCCCTTCCCCTGTGCAGTGATTAATATTTCTATGTCGTAAGATTTTAACTTTTCAACAGACACGGTATACGCGAGCCAATCTCCTGATGTAAAAGAAACAACATCGTAATTTTTTTCGCGGTTACGTTCAATGGTTACCTGTTCAATGGTGCGATACAGTTTTTTATCTTTTACAGGATCACTAATATGATAAGAGATGCCTTCTCCGCCATTATCGAAATGCTCTGCTTCAATAGTTCCGGGAATAGCATTAAAAAGAACAGGAAATCTCGGACCGCTGATCCAGCCTAGGCTGGCGGCGCTAATTCCGCGTACAGGCCATTCTACTGAGGAGATGAAGAAATGCTGATCTTCTGTGGTAATAATTTCAGGAGCATGCGAAAGCAATATACCGAGGGTTTCACCTGAACCAAAACCATCAGGCGTTTTTGAACGTACAATCGTAGTGCGCCAGTCGAAAGAGCTGTTAGTTCCATCAAATATGGTCCAGAACAAATAATAATACCCTTCATGAAAAATAACAAATGGCGATTCCATGCTTCCTCCCATGTTCAACTGTATCAGCTCTGTGGGCTCCGACCAATGTTGGAGGTCAGCGGATGTACGTAAACTTACACCTCTGCCTTTGCAGTAATACAGGTAATAAACGCCATCGAAGAGCTGCACATTAGGATCCCTTGTTCCGAGCGAATCGATAAAAGCGGTACCCCTGGATTTCCAGTCGTTTAAATTTTCCGAAGTGGCATAGTATATACTTCCGGGTCCATAGAACATATAATAAAGATGGTCATGGAAAATAACATGCGGCGCCCATAAATAGTTGGTCTCTCCCGGACGGCTTGAAGGAGGAAGTACTTTAGGAAGATCTGACCAGGAAGCATTCGAAAATGAAGAAGCGAATTTATTCGTTGAACTTTTTGCGTGAAGCGATTGATATTCATAATTATGAATCGGTCCCGGAATATCCGGCCTGGTTATTCCGAAAATATGCCAGGCGCCATCTGTATGGCTTTTGATAAATGTGTGATCGTTAGGAATCCAGTTACTGTACCGTTGTCCCGCTTTTGCGATACTATCGCCAGGGCCGGAAAAGATATCGCTTTTAGGTTGATAGATCTGCTTATAGGATGATTGCAGCAGCGGAACCATAGGTATACCGGGGGTCGCTGTATGCTGCGAAATGGCTGCATGTCCGAAGGCAAGAAAAATAAAAACGCCTGAAAATTTCATATCCCATTTTTATAATAAAGGATGCTGACCTGTCAACAATCAATTGCTGATGGAGATGGGTAGAGGGGATAACTAAAAAGCCCTTTTAGCAAAAGGGCTTTTTAGTTCGTTATATTTTGGGAGTACTGAACGTTACATTCTCCAGTCCGTATTGTTTGATAATATCTGCAGGAACCCCTTCCCATTTATTAGGCCTGTTGCCTACATAGCCGAGATCGTCGATACCCATTTTGCTGGTAAAGAATCCGGTTGCGGTAAGGCTTCTCATGCGGTCGAAGAAAGCCACTCCCTGCTTCATTTCTGGTGTTGCTTTGGCAGGGTAGGCGATTTCATTGACGATTTCGAGTTGTTGCGCTGAGGGGCAATCCTTGAAAGCATTAGTATATCTGTTAAGGCATTTGATATCCAGCCATTTCAATCCACCTCGTAAAGGCACCTGGTGTTCGGGCATATCTTTAACGATGAACTCAATAAAATCGGGTACTTTGGCATCGGAGGCGCTTCCTGAATGATCATCTTTTGGAATAATGATATCAGCTAAAACGGTGATGGTGGCCATTTCATGAGCCGTAAAAAAAGTTTCCGAATGAAGCTTTTTATCTCTTGCTATTTCAGATACCTGCCTGTCGGCGTTATCTTCACTCGCATCTGTTACGCCTGTTTTATCCGCTTCTTTAGAGGGTTCAGGTTTACAGGCATTTAATAACACGCCCGCTGAAAGCGAACTAATACCCAATGCTTTTAATGTATCGCGCCTATTCATATACAATCTTTAAAAGAGGATGAATTAAATGTTTTGTTTTTTGTTCTGCTCCAGGATATATTCTGAAGTACGCATTGATAAAGCTAGTATGGTCCAGGTGGCATTTTTGTCTGACTGCTGCACGGTAGGCGCGCCATCAACAACAAAAAGATTTTTACAATCGTGCGCCTGGCACCATTTATTAAGAACAGATTTTTTAAGATCATTGCCCATCCTGGCAGTTCCTACTTCATGAATGATGCGGCCTGGAGCTTCCAGGCCCCACATATCTTCGGGGCCATGTTTTGTTGAGGTAGGTATCGCGCCCATTTCATGAATTATCCTGTCGAAGGTTTCCTGCATGTGTTTTGCCTGGTTGATCTCGTCATTCTCCCATTTATAGTGAAACCGAAGAACCGGGATACCAAACTTATCTACCACGTTAGGGTCTATTTCGCAATAATTTGTTTCTCTCGCCATGCCTACGCCTCGTCCGGCCATGCCGAACTGCGTTCCGTAAAAACGACGGTAATCGTCTTTCAGGGAAGCCCCGAATCCACCGGCTTCTTTTTTCTTTCCATCACGGCCGGGTAGTACGCCATTCATTTTAGGTACGCCGCCGCCGAATCCATATCCGGGCATGCTCATACCGCCGCCGAATTCAATATGGTAGCCGCGGGGGAAATTCAGTTTACTGTTATCTTCCATCCAGGGACCAAGAATATGAATACTTCCAACGCCATCTTCATTAAATCGTTTGCGATCCATAAGCTGCGGCAGCATTCCCGACTGGGAGGCTCCGGTGGAATCCTGGAGGTATTTACCCACCATCCCGCTGCTGTTTCCGAGGCCATTGGGATGAACATTAGATTTGGAGTTGAGCATGATCCGCGCAGATTCACAGGCGCTGGCTGCCAGCACTACGGTTTTACCCATCACCTGGTATTCCTGCATATCATCTTTGCTGATATAAGAAACGCCGGTTGACAAACCATCTTTATCGGTCAGCACTTCTCTGGCCATAGCATTCGAGATCAGTTCCAGGTTGCCGGTTTTCAGGGCTGGTATAACAAGACAGGAAGAAGACGAAAAATCGGCATATACTTTACAACTGCGGTTACACTGTCCGCAGAAAAAGCAGGATCCCCTGTCTTTATTATCGGGCAGCGCTTCGGTTAGTACCGATCCTCTTCCGGGAAAAGCTTTAACGCCTGCTTTAGCGGCGCCTTTCATGATAAACAATTCTGGCAATCGCGGTTTTGGGGGAGGAAGGAATATGCCATCGGGGTCATTTTCCAAACCTTCTTTGGTGCCGTAGATACCTAAGAGCTGGTCAATTTTATCGTAGTAGGGTTTTACTTCATCGTAAGTGATGGGCCATCTTTCGCTGAGGCCATCGGTGGGTTGAAAGTCTTTCGGTCCGAACCTTAAAGAGATCCTTCCCCAGTGATTGGTTCTGCCGCCAAGCATTCTTGACCGGAACCAGTCGAATTCCGTATCATCTTTTTTGGTGTAGGGTTCGCCATCCAGTGACCAACCGCCGAAAGCGGCGTCAAAATCACCAAAATCTCTGGCTTTCGTACTGGCGCCACGGCGGGGAGACTGATAAGGGAACTTTAATTGCGAGGAATGTTTTGCGGGGTCGAAGTAAGGGCCGGCTTCCAGCATCAGCACTTTTACTCCGGCATGAGCCAGTACATAGGCTGCCATACCTCCTCCTGCTCCGGATCCTACAATAATAACATCATAAGTTTTTGATGACTTTTTTATCTGTATCTCGCCCATAAAAACACGTTAATGATTTAAGTTGCTTATAGATTAACTACAAATATTAAATATTTTCAGCGGCATATCTAGATATTCGTTAAAATATTTTTATGGGAATGGGAGTATAGGCCTGAATTCAATAAAAGGCCTAGCTCAGAAGCGACATGCTGAATCTGGTTAAGGATGTGCGGGCCCATAAATTTACTCAATGACTGTGGCGTTAGAATCGCTGCATTTGGACCCATTAATTCCTCTCAATAAAAGGTGAGGTATATCATAGAATAAGAGCAGGAGACAATATTTTGGTTCCAGCGCGATGTTCTTGCTATTATGGGTAATCATGAAAGTACCGTAAAGACAAAGCGGGAATCATTGGAAGAGATAGAGCAAATGCTTGTGAAATAAATTTAAATCCGGTTGTAATAGCAGCACACTACTCCAGATCCCAGTAAACAACATAACGTTCATGATGCATATCATAACTGGGCTTAAGCTGGATTGGTTTTGCTGTAACTCCTTCGGCGGTTACAAAAGTTAAAGGTTTTCCTGCTACAGGTTTGAGTATTTCATTTAGTTTTTTATTCCCGGCGTGTAAAGTATGTTCGATATCTGCAGGGATATGAAAATCGTAATCGAAATATAAAAAGGGGTCGCTGTTATCGAGAAAAGGGGCAGGCGCGGTCATGCCTTCTGTTCCCATAGCTCCGGCGAGCAGAATAGGTCCGTACGCGATAGCAGCTTTAGCAGGGTTGTCCGGTGTGGGCGCCCATCGTAAAGACATAGGAAAATTCACTTCGATTTTATCATTCGCTTTCCATTTCCTGGTAATGGTAATATAACTTCCCGGTTTGTTGTTGATGACTAGTTTCCTGCCATTTATTTTTAATGTTGCACCAGAAGTTGCCCAGGCCGGATAACGCATGTATAAGGAAATATTTTCTCCATTGGTTTGTTTTATTGTAAAACTTGACTTTGATTCCCTGGGAAAGGCGGTTTCCTGTAATAGTGTAAATCCTTTTTCTTTCCAGTTTAGTTCAGAAGGAATAAACAGGTTGATAAATACTCCTTTGTCATCATGATAGTAAATAGCTTCTCCATATTTGCTGTGGCTTTCGAATCCTGTTCCTACGCAGCACCAGAACGAGTTGTCAAACGAGCTGTAGATCCTGTAAGCGCCGGGTTTCATGGGCATATAATAGCCAACCATTCCGGATTGCGGATCCTGTTGTCCGAGAATGTGATTGTATAGCGCCTGCTCATAATATTCAGCATATTTTTCATCGGCATTCCAGGTGAACAGGTGCCTGGTCAGCTTAAGCATATTATAGGTATTGCAGGTTTCTGTTGTATTGCCGGTAATGTGTTCAGATATTTTTCCTGGCTCGAAAAATAATTCCTTATCACTGTTGCCACCGTTTGCATAGGTGTGATTCTTTATAATATCATCCCAAAAAAAATGTGTCACTTCGTATTTACTGCTGTCGCCGGTTAATTCATATCCTCTTGCTTCTCCGATTATTTTAGGGATCGTTGTATTGGCATGTATATGATTCAGTTTATCTTCCTTTTGCATCAGCGGATCGAGAACGGCATGATGATAAAACATTTCTGCAAGTTGTAAATGTTTTGGATCGTTTGTGATGGAATATAAATTATAAAGTGTTTCACTCATTCCTCCAACTTCATTCTTCTGCATTCTTTCGAGAGTGTCTTCGGGCAGGGCGCTCAATTTGTTATATGCCCAGGATGCCATCCCCGATTCTATTTCCAATGCCTGTTTGTTTCCTGTGAGCAGGTACATATCGTTAAGACCGGCAAATATTTTATGCAATGTGTACCATGGGGCCCATACTGACAGGCCATTGATATTCCTGTCAATATAATTCTGGGGGAAGGCGCCTAAATAGCCATTCTGATTTAAAGCGCGCTGTACTTTTGCCAGTTCCGCTACCAGGCTATCGCCTTTATTTTTAAATCTTATATCTCCGGTGGAGGCATACTGCAATGCGAGACCCGAAAGAAAATGACCCATGCTGTGCCCGCGTACTTCCATATCCAAAGCTTCCCATCCCCCTAATGGTTCGTTGAGACCGGTTTTATTAAGATTGTTGTTGGAAGAGAGACCTGCATTTATATTGAAGCTGTGCAATAGTCTGTCATTGGGCAGCGCCAGCAGCCAGTGTTGCTCACGTTCCATATTCTCACTGAAGCGGCTGTTCAGAAGGCGGATATCCTGCAGATCAAAAGCGTAGGCTTTTACCGGAGCTTTTATTCCTGACTTTATTAAATCCGGATGCTGTCCAACATATTGCGCCAGATTATTTTCATGTAGGAAAAAGATCGTAGCTAAGAAGAATATAAATCGTAATATCATCTGATTATTTTTCGGTCTGGAATTATATCTCAAGTTACTTTATATAGTCCTAAAAAACCTTAGCATTTAATTGGTATGCTGGATTTCTTCTCTTCATTAAATCGTTTGGGATCCATGAGCTGCGACAGCATTCCCGACTGGGAGGCTCCGCGGATTTCTAAAATTATCTTGTTATAACCAGTTTTCTGCTGGCCACAGATTGGCCGTTAATAATGAGATGATAAGTATAGGCGCCCTGAGCCAGTTGTTTTGGCTGCAGCGTTACCCGTCCATCGCCAGGAGTTATATCGATGGCATATAATTGCTGGCCATTAATTCCATAAACCACAATGGCTGCTTTTTGCGCTTCTGCCGGAACGGCATATTGAATGACCGTAGCCCCGCTGGCAGGGTTCGGCGTGTTCTGCCAAAGCTTCGCATTAGGGTACAGCTCACCGTGAGTGCGGGTATAGACCAATTGCTTTAGCAGCGTTATCTCTTCTTTTTGCGCCGCGAGTTCGATCTGCAGTAAAGAGTCCCTGATACGTAATGTCTTTACCGCATTGACCAGCATATACGTCAATGCCCCGGCATCATAGTCCAGGTATTTCTCCTGTGCGCCTGCATCATTTTGGTAGATAAACTCACCGACAGTGTAGGGCGCCAGTTGTTGCATTTCCTGAGCAATAATTCCAACATATTCTTTATCGGCAGGCATACCGGCCTTTCCATTATAATGAAACCTGATTGGGTGAATTTTGGCCACCAGGTCGAGCCCATCGGTGAATTCCTGGATATTATCTTTTAACCGTGCATCAGAAGCGATGGTCCAGGCCGAACTACCGGGTTTGGCGGCAGAGTTGGTGGACAACTGAAATTGGTAGGCAGGAGCCGTAAGTCCTATTCCCACTTTTGCAGAGGCCGTGGCGCCATTGATACCGCTGATTGAACCAATCACCACGCTGTTGGAAGCGGAAACATAGGCTCTGTGACCTAAGGCGGTAGCATTACTCAATGCGGCGGTGGATGGCTGGGCAAAATAGCCCAGGAAGGTGTTGAAATTTCCGGTCTTGTTGTTCAGACCTGCGCTTCTGCCCAGAAAAGTATTCTGGTAGCCGGAGCTGTTATTATATCCGCTTTCCACCCCAAGGAATACATTGAAAGATCCCGAAGAAGTAGAATACCCCGAAGAATTACCTATATATACATTATTGTTTCCGGATGTAGCCAGGTAAGCGGTTTGGATGCCGATATAGCAGTTGCTGCTGGACGTATTACTATAGCCTGCCTGGGCGCCGAGAAGGACATTAAAATTTCCGGTCTTATTACTGAATCCGGCCAGAAACCCAAGATTCAGATTATTCCTGCCGGTAGAGTTAAGCAATCCTGCTTCATAACCCAAAAAGGTATTATACATTCCTGTAGTGGAGTACTGACCGGCTCTGCTACCTACAAAGGTATTGGCAGATCCGGTGGCTGAATAACCAGTGGCATAACCCAGGTAGGTATTGTCGGTACTCGTTGTGTTGCTGTATCCGGCCGACCAGCCCACGAAAGTATTCTGATATCCGGTGTTTGAATGCCCCGCATTTGTTCCCGCAAAATAATTCTGACCCTGGATGGAATGGGGTAATAGACAGGACAGACATATGCCGATGAGCGAAAAATAAAATAAAGCACGCATATAAAATTGGTTATGAAGTATGACTAATACTTTGATTAAGCTAAAGCGAATAAACCATTGGCTGGATAAGAATGAGCTTATGGTAAGCATAAATTAGTATAAGGAGAATACTTGTCGCAATTTCTTTGAACGGGTTTTAGACAACTTACCTATCGAGAGCGCTTATCCGGTACGTTAATCTGTTGCGGGCTAATGCGGTCAAACCATATCTTCTGGGTATATGACAAGCCATTGCGAAAAGTGCGTTATCAGAGGCGAACGAAAGGAATAATTCCAGGATCTGCACTGAGATATCAATTTCGGCATGCAAGGACTGGAATTCGTCATCAATTCTTTTAGATGCTTCGCCAATTATTTCTGGGCTTCGAATAATAGATCGCGAAAATGTTTTGTTATTTATTA
>JBDTVL010000058.1:0-8821 GCA_040007215.1 Flavitalea sp. | reverse complement strand
CCAGGCCAACAGCCGCATGCAATTCAGAGATGCGGTAATTGTAGCCGATAAAAGGGTGCAGGTCGGCCCCGCGATCAACGCCTTTATGGTCATGACCATGATCGCTGTACCCGTCCGTGATCGTATAAAGGTCTTTGTTATTCGTCATCACTACCCCGCCTTCTGCGCAGGTAATGGTTTTTACAAAATCGAATGAAAACGTACCTGCATCGCCGATAGTACCCAGGTGTTTGCCTTGGTAGGTGGCCCCAATGCTCTGGCAGGCGTCTTCCAGCAGGAATAGCTGGTGTTCCCGGCAGATCTGCTGTAGCGCCCCCAGGTCGGCCATACTGCCGCACATATGAACAGGCATTATACAACGGGTACGCGGCGTAATCGCCGCCCTGACCGCTTCAGGATCAAGCGTAAGCGTATCGTCAACATCAACAAGCACCGGAATGGCGCCCACACTTAATACAGCTTCAAAACTGGCTACGAAAGTGAAACAGGGAATGATGACCTCATCGCCATACCCCACGCGCAATGCGGCGAGCGCGGCGGTTAATGCAGCGGTTCCACTGGATACCAATTGCGCATGTTTGCAACCAAAAGTTTCGCAGATCGCAGTTTCTAACTCCTTGGCTTTCCAACGTCCCTGGCGCGCAGCGTCAAAACCATAGCGCATAAGGATACCCGTTTCTAATACTTCTCCTACCTGCCTGCGTTCGTCTTCCCCAAAAAATTCATATCCTGGCATAAGAATGCTTATTAGGTTATTGATGATTGATGACAAAGGTAATCAGAACTTTTCTATCGCTCCCAGCGCGAACAGCGCAAAATCATATTTCACCGGGTCCGAAGCGTCAAAATGACGAAGCTGCCGGGTTAGCGAAACCGCCGCCTGCCAGTCGGCCTGCTTCCTGTCGAGCAGTTTGAACTTCTTTGCCACCCTGGCCACATGAAGATCTATCGGGCAGATTAGTTTTGCAGGACTGATCTTTTCCCAGAGTCCAAAATCCACGCCCTGATTATCTTTCCTGACCATCCATCTTAAATACATATTGATCCTTTTGCAACTCGAATTCCGTTCCGGGGCAGCGATATGTTTGCGGGTGCGCGGAGGAAAATCTTCCAGAGAGAAGAAATAATGCCTGAACCTGTTCAGCATCCGTTCTATAAACATATCCTGATCATCAATTTCCCCCGCAGGGATAAGCTCCTGCACAAATGCTTCTTCCAGCGAATCGAACCGTGTATAATGATGCGTAAGAAAATGAATAAAATATAGCAGGTCGGTAGTATTGAAAGTTCTGTGGCAGAATCCTTCCAGCTTCCGCAGGTCTTTCTCGCTGTGATGAATAATAAAATCATGCGGAGACATGTTCATCATCTTCATCAGCTCCATACTTTTATTAATGATAGTGGTTCGGTTACCCCAGGCAAATATGGCGGCAAAAAATCCGGCTATTTCAATATCCTGTTTTTTTGAAAACTGATGTGGAACGGACACAGGATCGCAGGCAATAAAAGAAGGCTGGTTATACTCCTTCACCTTTCTGTCTAAAAAACTTTTTAATGCCCGGTGATCCATAACCAACCCTGCCTGCAATACTTTTAACCTGCAAAGAAATACCGTTAGCCAATAGCCTGTCTCAGGTCGTCGATAAGATCGTCGATATCTTCAACGCCAACGCTTAGACGAATTAGCGAATCAGATAAACCATTTTTTATTCTTTCTTCCCTGGGTATGGAAGCGTGCGTCATACTTGCAGGGTGGTTGATCAGCGATTCAACGCCGCCAAGGCTTTCTGCGAGCGCAAATATTTTTGTAGCCGATAATAAAGTCATCGCACTTTCTACACTGTCATTTTTAAGGGAGAAGCTCATCATGCCGCCAAATCCGCGCATTTGCCTTTTTGCGATGGCATAACCTGGATGATCTTCAAATCCGCACCAGTAAACCGTTCCAACCTTTGGATGGTCGCGGAGAAAGCGCGCTACTTTTTCGCCGTTCTCGCAATGTCTTTCCATTCGCAGGTGTAATGTTTTCAAACCTCTCAGCACCAGGAAACAATCCTGGGGACCGGGCACGGCGCCGCAGCTCTTTTGTATGAAATGAAGTTTATCTCTCAGTTCGGTATCGTTCATCATCAGGCATCCATGGATCACATCGCTGTGACCTCCCAGGTATTTGGTGGCAGAATGCATGACCAGGTCGGCGCCGAAATCAAGCGGATTCTGTAAGTAAGGAGAGGCGAAAGTATTATCAACACATACCAGTATCTTTTTTCCTTTAACCAGGCCGGTAACCGCAGCGATATCAGCAATGTTCATTAACGGGTTGGTAGGCGTTTCCAGCCAGATGAGTTTGGTTTTCCCGTTAATATAAGGTTTGATATCGCCTGCATGCTGCATATTCACAAAGTGAAAACGAATGCCAAACTTTTCAAATACTTTAGTGAATAAGCGGTATGTGCCGCCATACATATCATTTCCGGCTATTACTTCATCGCCAGGCTCCAGCAGCTTGATCACCGCATCGGTAGCGGCTACTCCGCTGCTGAAACACAATCCATGTTTTCCATTTTCACTGATAGCCAGGGCATCTTCCAGTACTTTACGGGTAGGGTTTTGCGAACGCGCATATTCATATCCTTTATTCTTTCCCGGGGCCTCCTGTACATAAGTAGATGTTTGATAGATCGGCGTCATGATTGCGCCTGTAGAAGGATCGGGCTCAATTCCGCCATGTATTAATTTCGTAGATAGCTTCATATAAGATCTTTTTGCATACTATTTTATGGTATGCAAAGATGCATATAATTTTGGAAGCTTTAGCCACTTCGCCATATCTCCGGCAAGCTCTGTATTTTTGCCGATCATGGCACAAAAGAAACTACAGCGTTTTGCAGAAATAAGATCTTTCCCCAATGTTCTGGAATACCCATTGAATATGCCTGGCAAATGGACGGAATTTTTTAAAAATGATCATCCCATTACCCTGGAGCTGGCCTGTGGAAAAGGCGAATATGCGCTCGGACTCGGAGCCTTGTATCCTCAGAAAAATTATATTGGCGTTGACCTGAAAGGCAACCGGATATGGGTAGGCGCGGGCAAAGCGATCAGGGAGAACATGGCCAACATAGCTTTTATACGGAGCCAGATAGATAAGATCAATAATTACTTTTTGCCCGGCGAAGTGGCAGAGATATGGATCACTTTCCCGGATCCGCAGTTGCGGGGATCAAAAGCCAGGAAGCGGCTTACGCATCCGAGATTTCTTCGACTGTACCAGCAGATCCTGCAAGCTGGCGGTTTCATTAACCTGAAAACTGATTCGCCCGACCTGTACCGGTTCACTAAACAGGTGATTGATATATACCAGTTACCTGTAAGCGCAGATAAGGATGATGTATATAAAAATATCGTCGTGAGCGATGAACTGAACATCAAAACTTATTATGAAAGTCTGGATATATCCAAAAGCGCCAGGGTATATTATTTACAATTTTCATTGCCCACTGAAACATTAGCTGATAAGGATAACGAATTAAAAGAACTGATCCTTGGACAAGAAACTGAAAGAAGGAATTGATTTCTATTATAATGAAGATGGATATGTTACGCTTACCGAAAAATACCATCTCGAAAAAGGCTATTGCTGCGGTCTCGGCTGCAGGCATTGCCCTTACGGATACATAAACGTAAAAGAACCGCAGCGCTACCTTTTACTGCAGCAGCGTAAAATACAGGATCAAAATAAAAAAAACAATCAATAGCCATGCCCGCAAAGAAACAAAACACTTCGTCTTCCAGAGAAAAGCTTTCTCAGGCGCTTCCTTCCGGCGCAAGCGACGCTTCCTTTTTTGAACTGGTATACCAGGTAGCGCGCCAGATCCCGAAGGGCAGGGTAACTTCTTATGGAGCGATAGCCGCCTGCCTGGGAACAAAATTATCGGCGCGAATGGTTGGCTGGGCAATGAATGGCGCCGGCAATAGCGCTATTAAAGTACCCGCTCACCGCGTGGTTAACCGAAATGGAATGCTTACGGGAAGGCATCATTTTAAAACGCCGGATATGATGGAAAATCTGCTGAAGAAAGAAGGTATAATCGTCAAGAATGATACTATAGTTGACTTTGACAAGATATTCTGGGATCCCGCATCGGAGCTGCAATTCTAACCGGCGGTATAATAAGGACTGATCATTAAATACACCACTACACCCGTTACGGATACATAGAACCAGATAGGCCAGGTGATACGGGCAAGTTTCCTGTGCTGCGGCCATTCGGCGATCAGGGCCCTGTATGCAGTGAATAATATAAAGGGTAATATAACGGCAGCAAGAAATATATGCGTAATGAGGATAAAGAAATACACATATCGAATGCCGCCCTGGCCGCCAAACTTAGTATCGCCGGCTAATAAATGATGGCAGATATAGGAAATAAGAAATAATGCGGAAAGAATAATTGCCGCAAACATGATCTTTTTATGCGCTTCGTAATTTCCTTTCCTCACCGCAATTAGCGCGGCAACCAATAATACAGATACCAGTGAATTTGTTATCGCATTGAACTTGGCAAAAACATGTACATCAAATCCATGTACTGGGATATGAACCTTCGTCAGTATAACTACAGCAGAAAAAACAATTACAGATAAAAGAATGATCCAGATCCTAGCTCTTTTATCATTCTTCCTAATTAAAGGCGATAGCATATTAAAATAATTTTCGTTTTTTCTTTTTATCTTTTTCCAGCATAAGAATAGTAAGATCTTCCGCCAGCTTGGCCAGCGATGCTGTATCGAGCCCCTGATAATAACCTCTTACCACACGTTCTTTATCGAGCAGTATAAATTTATCGGTATGCAGGAAGTTTGAATCTATGCCATTGCCATCCTGTATACCCAGCTTCATTTCATTAAACGCAAAATCGTAGATGGTCTTTTTAGGGCCTGTCAGCAACCACCAGGAATCAGGATTGATGCCATATTTATCAGCATATCTTTTCAGAACCTCCACAGAATCTCTTTCAGAATCAACAGAAAAAGAAAGGAACTGAACAAAGCTGGTATCTACGTTACGCCGGAAATCTTTCAGTTTCAGGGCATCCTGCAAGCCTTTCATATTACGGGTAAGTATTGGGCAAATAGAAGGGCAACGCGTAAAAAAGAAATCGGCGACAATAATTTTACCCTTGAGTTCATCCAGCGAAACCTGCTCGCCTAACTGATTGGTAAGCGTAATATTATTAAGGGAATGCCAGACAGTATCTGAAACGCTTTTGCCGTCTTCAATTTTATTGATCACTGTATCGGCAAAATATCTGGGCGGTATGACCACAGCATCCTCACTCACTGCACTTACAATAAAATAGCAAACCACAGGTAACAGAACCACAATGCAAAGCGCCAATAATGCTTTTTTGCTCACTTGATAAATTAAGGCGCAAAGTTACTAAACGATGGCGATGATTGGGAAGATATAAACGAAGTTGCCGGCGGCATGATATCATGCGGCCAGCAATAATTTATTTACTCAGGATTATTTTATATGCTCTGTTCCTTCTTCCGGGTGAGCTGGTTCTTCCATCACCTGCTCCGCTTTCTTTACATCGCGGGGATCAAGCGTTTGACGAAGATTCTTGAAAGAATTGCCTTCCCAGAGAAAAGCGGTGATGAACCAGACAAACAGCAATGCCGGTATGGCGATTGTCATGATCAGGTTTTTGATCTCATGACGTAAATGCATGAATTCGGCAATAATATAGAAAGCTTTAGCGCCCGTTAATATAATATATAACAGGTTGAACCATATTTTATAATGATGCGGGAAATGCGGAGCTATAAACATACCTACGATCAGTTCAACGCAGGTGATACATAACAGTATCCAGAAAGTGCGCCAGATCGCTTTTGTATCGAAACTATGTTCATCCTGAGAGCCGTGCGCCGTTGTATCAGAAGTGCTGTGATTTGCCATACAATATCTTAATTAATTATTGATCAAACTTAAAACAGGTAGAAACAGGTAAAAACGAAAACCCATACCAGGTCAACAAAATGCCAGTAAAGCCCGGCTTTTTCAATCATCATATAATGTCCCTTTCTTTCAAAAGTGCCATTTATAGCCATGATCAACATGATAATATTCACAATAACCCCCGAAAAAACGTGAAACCCGTGAAAACCTGTTATCGTAAAAAAGAAATTGGTAAAATTAGTAGAGGCTACTGTTCCATCATAGTTGGCAAAAGGATTGCGTCCCCACCAGGCATTCTCCTGATACAGATGCGTCCATTCCCAGGCCTGGCAGCTTAAGAAAGCTATACCGCCTACAATAGTCCAGGACATCCATTTGATAACCCTGGCCCTGTTATTGACATGACCTGCGCCAACGGCGAGTACCATGGTAACAGAACTCATGATCAGGATGAAGGTCATCAAACTTACAAACACCAAAGGCAGGTGCGTATGTCCCATAAAAGGGAAAGAAGAAAACACATGGTTTGGATCAGGCCATGCAGCGCTGGAGAACCTGATGGTGCCATAAGAGATCAGGAAAGCGCCAAAGGTGAAAGCATCGCTCATGAGGAAATACCACATCATCAGCTTTCCATACTCCACATTAAAAGGGCTCTTCCCGCCGCTCCACCATTTTTGATTAATTGTTACTGATTCTGCCATGTTGCTATTTTATAATGGTTCTTCAAAATTATCCTGTTGACCGACACCCGCTACACTGTCCAGAGAAAAAATACAAATAAGTAAATCCATAAAAGATCCACAAAATGCCAGTAAGTACTGGCCAGTTCAATGGATACAGGATTATAATTTCTTATTTTAGAACTGTATGCTCTGATAAACATGACCAGCAAGGTAATTACGCCTCCGAGTACATGAATAGCATGCAATCCAAAAATGATATACAGGAACTGGCCTCCGCCAGAACCCTTGAAATTAACGCCTGATTCCCAAAGCTGATTAAAACCAAAGAGCTGCATAGCAATGAACGCAATTCCTGCAAAGGCTGTCAGCGTGAGCAGCCTGCGGTATAGCTTCATATTCCTTTCTTTAAATGCTTTTAAAGCCACCTGGATCATAATGCTGCTCACCAATATCACGGCCGTAGAATAATAAAATATTACCGGCATATGAACCGTAGTCCATTCAGGCTGGCTACCTTTTACTATATACGCGCTGGTCAGACCGGCAAACATCATAATAATGCTACCGATAGCTATCCACAAGGTAAACTTATGCGGATGAATTTTTTTTCTTTGCGTACTCACTATAGCTGTTGTCACTTTTATTTTTTTTGTTCCTTAACCATGATGTTTATCGGCCAGCAGGGCCAGTAAAACCACTGCCAGGTAAATATAACTGGTGAACATCACTCTTCTTGCCGCCTTAGTATTCATTTCCCTGTACAAGCGGATACATTGCCATACCATCATCAGGTTCGCCGCCAGCACTATATAAAAGCTCACTAATCCACTAATGCCTTCAAGATAAGGAAGAACGCCCACAGGTACCAGCGCCAGTGAATAGATGATAGACTGGATGGCAGAATATTTTGTAGGACCTTCTACAGAAGGCATTAATTTAAATCCTGCATTGGTATAATCCTTATGCGCGATCCAGGCAATGGCCCAAAAATGCGGGAATTGCCAGAAGAACTGGATCCCGAATAATATCCATCCGCCTGCGCTAAGCTGATCCTGTCCGGCAGCCCAGCCGATAAGGCAGGGTAATGCTCCCGGAATAGCGCCTACCAGCACAGACACAGAACTCACTTTCTTTAGCGGCGTATACATGAAGGCATACATAAACCAGCTCAATGCAGCAATACCTGCAGACAGCCAGTTAAAAAAAATGCCCAGGATAAGAAATCCGGCAATACCTGTAATTGCGGCAAACAGCCATCCTTCTTCACTGCTCATCCTTTCCGCGGCAATGGGTCGCTGCGCTGTTCGCTTCATTAAGGAGTCCGTATCTTTCTCCACCACCTGGTTCACTGCATTAGCGCTTCCTGTTACCAGTAGGCCTGCAAGGAACAGCAGGATGATCATGCCCCAGTTATATTCCACTACCCGCGGAGCCAGCAGATAACTCACTACAGCAGAAAACACAACCATGAAACTGAGGCTGAATTTTATCAGCATCATATAGTCGCGCACTTTGCTGGCTATTGTAAAAGAACTTGTTGGCTCTGCCATTACATTTGTGATTCCTGGTTTCAGATCGGAGCCCGCAACATCCATATATTGATTAATGCTTGCTTTCATCCGGGCCTACCTCTTCAATCTGCGAAATGAATTCTCTTCCATCCTTACTGTAATCATATGCCCAACGGTGAACTTCCGGAATTTCGCCAGGCCAGTTTCCATGACCGGGGCGGATCGGGGTAGTCCATTCCAGGGTAGTTGATCCCCATGGATTCTTCGTTGTCACCTTTCTGCCTTTAAATATGGAATAGAAGAAATTAAATACGAACATCAACTGGATAGCGAATACGATCATTGCAACAGTAGAGATGAATTTGTTAAGTCCATCAAACTTGTTAAACGAATGCCAGTTGGAATAATCGAGGTAACGGCGTGGCATACCCGCTAACCCTTCATAATGCATAGGCCAGAAAATAAGATAAGCTCCTGCAAGGGTTACCCAGAAATGAATATACGCCATGGTATTATTCAGGTAGCGACCATACATTTTAGGGAACCAGTGATATATACCGGCGAACATACCGAAGAAGCCCGCAACGCCCATTACAATATGGAAATGCGCAATAACGAAATAAGTATCGTGCAAATGAATATCCAGCGTAGAGTTA
>JBDTVL010000057.1:0-8891 GCA_040007215.1 Flavitalea sp. | reverse complement strand
CTCAACAATTGGTCCACCTGCTTTTCATAAGCATCGGCAGAACGGTCATTCAGAAATCCATTGATCTGCTCAATGGTAGGCGGAAGACCGGTGAGATCGAGGTACACTCTTCGAAGCAATAATTCTTTTCCTGCTTCTGCTGAAGGCTGAAGCGCTTCCTGCTGCAGTTTTTCCTGAATAAAGTGGTCTATCGCGTTATGGGCGATCCAGGAGGAATTGGTTATTTCCGGAACATCCGTTTTTACTGGTTTTACGAAGGCCCAGTGCGGTTTATACTTAGCGCCTTCCTCCATCCATTTGATCAGGATAGCTTTTTCTTTAGCAGAAAGGCTAAGGTGCGAGGCGGGCGTTGGCATCTGATAGCCGGGCTCTGATGAAAGGATACGACTGAACAGTTCGCTTTCTTCCGGGTGAAAAGGATCTATCGCCACTTTACCCGGATCTTCCGGTAATTCTCCAAGTGCGCTCTCGGCAATATCTAACCGAAGACCGGCTTTTTGCTTGGCTTTATCGGGGCCGTGGCAAGAGAAGCATTTATCAGAGAGAATTGGTTTGATATGAATATTATAATCAAGATCCTTTGGCAACTGATCATATGCCTGCTTAACATCCGCTGGCAGGTCCATAGAGCAGGACTGCAGGCAAATGATAAATAAAAACAGCGTCAGGCGTTGCAAACATTCCATTGATCAGTTTTTTTAAAACATAACGTGTGACAACCCAAGATTATGGATCACAATTTATTCTTTTTCAAAGAAATAGGGCTGTCTCTCCTTGATTTTGCGCTAATATATTTTTATGAAATGGTGCGACTGATCATGGATCGTATGCAGGTTGTAAATATCAGTGGGTTATATTTTTTTTTCAAAAAGGGTTTTGAGAAACTGAAGGTTTTGCTTATAGCTTTCCACGACCTCTCCGCCAGGGGGTATCGCTGATTCAATCTGCATCCAGCCATCTCCATAATAGCCGGTTTCATAGATAAGGTCGCGGATTTTCTCCCAGGGCAAGGTTCCTTTTCCTAATAATACATCGTTTTCCTTCATATGTAGTTCGCAGATATTATCTCTGCCCAGCTTTTTCATTTCTGCCAATACATCATAACCTGCATCCGCAGTATTCCGGAAATCCATATATGCTTTCACATTTGGGGAGCCGACTCTTTGTATCAGATCAAGATGTTCATCGGCATCCAGGTAAGATTCAATGCCGAGAATAATACCCTTCTTTTCTGCTTTCTGAACTACTTTTTTCAACCTGCGAATAACCTCTTTTTTTCCCGGTTCATCGTTTCGCAAATCGTTTTTATCAAAGAAAGCCAGCAGGATGACGCTTACGCCAAGATTTTTGGCGGTATCAATGCTGTCCGATACCCATTGCTCGGTTCGGGGATCTGATTTATAGGGCACGCCATTCAGCACACCCATAGCAATGCTGGAAATTTTAACGCCTGTTTTTGCAGAGGCATCCAGGTAAGCTTGCTGCAATGTTTTATCTCGCATATGCAGGTTATTTTTCTCCGAACCCATATTAACCTGTACGCCATCAAGGCCAATCTGTTTAGCCACATCGAATGCCCTGATATCGCTGCTCATGCCAATAGACCAGTCGCAGGCGCTGATCCTGATTTTTTTTTCAGCGCCGTTCTCTAACTTCTCATTTAATAAATAGAATGGCGAAAGCCCGGCCAGGACTGTAGTACGGGTAAGCAATTGTCGTCGTGTCATCATTTTTATTTATATTGATTAAAGTTCAGTATTTATCCGCCAATACCTTCTACTTCTGGTTGTCTGTCTTTGAAAACCAGGAACCAGTTCCCATGTTCAATTAAAGCTTCTTTACCTGCCAGGTAATAAAGTTCATTTATTTTTTCGTTTTTTATCGGGTCTGGTAAAGAATCATCATTTTCAATCTCTGCTATTTTCTGCAGTGTGGCAAAATAGATATCTTTCATTAGAGAATATTGATTAATGGTTTGCTCGTAACCTTTTTTATAAACGTAACCCCTGGCCAGCGCGAATAATCCAAAAAATATCCCTATGACAACTATAACAATATCTTTCAGGTGATGTTCTTCAATGGAATGCTCAAAAAAAAGCAATGAAAAAATCAGTAGAGCGGCGATCCAAAATGATATTCCGGATAAGCGTAATAATATTTTTTCCATTCTTTCCGCAGAATCAATTTTATTACGGAAATAGTCGTATTGATTTATCAGCCAGAAATTCTTCACTTCTTCCCGTCTTTGATTATTGTCACCATAATCAAAAGTAACGCCATTTAACGCAAGTATGATATGCCTTATCCAACTGAATTCTGCGCTATGTATTCTTAGAATATATTTCGACACTGATTTTCTAAGATGGCTTAAATCCCAGAAAAATTGAATTCGCAAAGCTTCTGCCAATATTCTATTTTCTAAAAAAGAAGCGTGAATTTTTTTACGGTGAGAAAACTGAAAAATCAGGTACGCCGAAATGATTAAAATAATGGTGAGTATTAAAACGGATAAGTTGCTGAATATTTCAGGGCCAGGCAAATGATGCTTATAACATTCAAAAGATGAAATAATCAGAAAACCTATAATAAATAAGATTTTTGTAGCCGAATTGCTTTTTCTCTGGCTGGCAATAGCCTGGGAATCAATGATCGCATAATATTCTTTAAGCGACTCACTTATCTTGTTAAGCGGTTTTTCAAGCGGATACAAATAATTAGCTGAAGCTATTAATACAGACTTGCCAACTGATTTATACGAAAAATTTAAAGACTCAATTTTTTCAAGCGCCTTTCTTATACTTGCATTTTGTTTTATTAGTACCAGAAGCGGCGTATCGGGATAGGTGATTTTTTTGGCTTTGATATCTGAAATCCTGTTACAGGAAAGAGACAGCAGGGCTCCTTTTATATCAAAGATATTCCCGACGTTATCTTTTTCAAATGTGCCTTCAACTTTATATTTAACTATATCCGCAGTCCCTCCTCTTTTCTCATTACATTCATTATCCCAAATGGCGATAAGTATTACAGAACTGTCGGACACGAACTGTCCTCCGGATCTGTACAATTCATTATCAGATAAGTTTTCCTCCTGTTCCAGAATAAAGCTCCTTGCCGATCTTGAAATTAATGAATCAAATTTCGCTTTTTCCTCGTGGTTGAAAACCGAACTGAATTTTTCTTTTTGAAAGGGAAGCGGTACGAATAAGTGATAATTGCGGTTATGCCGCTCTTTTAATTTCAGAAACAATTCTGCAATAACAGTATCTGCGCCTTTAGCCAATTGAGAGAACAGACTGACAGGAGAGTTGGGATATTCACGCTGTAAGTCTTCAAACAGCGTTTCTATCAGCTGTTGATGTTCATCTGTTATAATGGCATCTAAATGCCCGATTATACCCACCGTTATAGGTATGCCTTTCTGAAGATTGTTCATTTTTGCAACTTTTAAATCATTCACTTATCTCTTTACCCTTAAGGTCATATTTTACTTTTCTGGTTAAATTTCCCCTTTCGTCATAAAATGCAGCTATTTTTGAATAATTCTGTACCAGGCCAGGTTTTCCATCTGGTCCCCAAAATGCCTGTTCAATATTATTTCCATTGGCATCATAAGTAAAAGTTGAAGCAGAATAGCCATATTTAGATACCACGGGTTTTCCATCAAACCCTAAAAATGACTGTCTCTGGATCCGGCCCTTTCTATCGAAGTTTTTGGTCAGTTGCGCTGCGCTATCGACGGATAGGCAAGGCTTATTATCTATTCCGAAATTCCGTGTTTCGACAACATTTCCATAGTCATCGTACTTAAGCGTTAATGGCGTTAATACCCAGGTCTTTATTTACCACAGACAATATATTTTTAACGGAGCTGATTTTTTCTTTCGCATCTTTTACATCGATTTATTCCAGGTCCTCTCCAGCGTATATAAATGTTTTTTCAACGCTGTCCTTTTCATTCAGGTAATCGACTTTTTGTAATTTTCCGGACTCGTTATAAATGAACTGTTGTTTAAGACCCAAGGTTGAAAAAAGTTTATTCACGGTATTTACTGGCGTTGACGGACGACCATAGGCATTAATGCTGGTCACAGATCTGAGTTTACCTCCTTTATATATAAATTGATAACAATTATTTCGTCTGAATGCCTGGTCTTTTGTCAACTCCAGTATTCCATTAGGTATGGCCCACCGATCAATAAAATCTGTATAATATTTTTTCGTTTCACGGTAATACTCGTTCCATATCCAAAAGGACGATGCCGAAATAAGTATGGCCAGCATAGGGAACATATCTAAAAGTATATAAAAAAATCAGGTTCCCTGCATTAACTACTGGTCCAATGGAGATTTACTTTATCATTACCTGTCCAAGTTTATACCAGCCATCCTGGGTTTCCCTTTCATTTTTAAGGGCCAGTTGAATGTTCCTGTTATGAAATCCACACTCGTCGAGCATATTGACTAACAGGTCGTATTCGCCTGCTACCATTTTAGGATCAACCTTTATAGCATATTGCTCCGCAACTATTTCTTCAGGTAGCCATGTTCTGTTATCTGATTCAATCAGTTGCTGTATGCATGTTTTACCATTTTTTCTATTGATGAATTGCACAAAAAGTTTATACCTGTGATAGGCCGGCGCGACGCCATGATTTTCCCAGGTCATTCTCAGGAAGTTTCTATCGGAATGAATACGAAAAGTATCGGGCATCATAGCGAATTTTGGAAAATACCAATATCCGCTAAGGTTTGACAACCTGCCCGCGAGCTGCTGATTGTCTTTTAGCCATTCCCGGGGATAATAATGAAAGCCAATTATGGAAGCATGCGTTTCCCGTATTGCTTTTTCAAAACCTGATCCATCTCCCCACATACCATTCTGAACGGCATCGCCATAATGATCAGATTCTAAAATCACAGGAATATTTTTATATACCTTGCTGTATAATTCAGGAGTTCGTATGCAGGAAGGACCGAAACCGAGATTCTTATACCATTCTACATTGCCGCTGTCGTCGCGAAAACCAATTCCTTTCTTGAGACAATAATGATAAATTTCATAATCGGCGCCATCGTCCGTATTACGCTGACCTATAAAATCATCGCTGATGATCAGCGTTGATTTAAGGTAAAATTTTTTATACAGGTCAATATGTTTTTTCACTTCATTTACAGGAACATCTTTCCAGCCGGAATAAGCGGTATGGCCTTCTCCCCAGTCGCCTATGCTTCCGATATCTATATATTCTATCCATGGTTTACCATCGTAACGTGCGGCAAAAGCCTGGTGAAAGTTTTGAAGCTTTTTAAGAAAAATGGGATCTCCGTAATCCGGAGCCCAGGCCTTAATACTAAGATCGGGATGATTAACAAAGGTTCCTTTGGCGCCTGCCTTCCTTACCCATTCAGGCGTCGCGAACACTATTCCCGTTTCCTTGCAGGTGATGCGGAAAGAAATGGTATGTCCCCATTTTACCCATCGGTTAATAATTGAATCGATCAACACCCAGTTAAAATGGCCTTCCTTCGGCTCGAGATAACTCCATGCCAATCTCAGGTAAATATCATTCAGGCCAGGAAAGTCGGGAAGTGAATCGTTCGCCTCCAACCTGTTGCCATAATTTGTAATGCCATTATCATAATAATGAATGCACCAGCCCTTATGTGGGTTATTGCAAACTTTCGCAGTGTCCCAGTATCGTTCAAGATTAAAAAATGTTCGGTTTTTGTAGGTTCCTTTTCCCTGTTCAGGATCAGAGCCCAGAGCTTGCGACCAGGAAGATTGAACATTAAAACTTATTATAAAAAGGAGCAGGCAGAGCGGCTTTCTCATGTATTTTTTTGTCAATGATGGCGAAGCTATTTGTTACATAATTGGCGAATATCGCGTTAATGATGCTGATTACCGATGTAAAATAATTATAGATCGCCAGGGCTGTGCCTTTTCCGTAAGACTGATAATCGTCGATGGTCAGGTATTTTCCTACATTTACATTAGACTGAGGTATCTCAAAAGTTCCGGTGGGAATTTTAAATCCACTGGCCAGGCAATGATTGGCTGAACCCGGAAAATCCATAGGTACATATTCCACAGGCCAGAATTTATTTAGGCTCTTCGTGAAATTACCAAGAATGTCAGTCGGCGTATGCAGATAATTTGCAGACCCTTCCTGACCCTGGCTGTGAACATCAAGTCCCAGATCAATCTTATTTCCTTCTCGTAGCCACTTTCTTATCCACTCTTTAACGCAGGCTACTTCCGGTTCGGTAGGCGCATGCGCGGTATCAGTAAAATTATCATCCCATTCCTGATTGAGATCTTCCTGGCACATCAAAGAAAAGAATATTCTCCGGGAGCGACATCTTCAGCAGGGCAATTGCCGGATAAATGACGTCTCGAGCGATATTAATACACGAATATTTGTGGATAGGCGGCTACCCTCCTTCGCCTGTTTATTGTCTTTATTCAAAGAAACCTTTTTTGATGAAAGAAAAAGCTTTGTGTAAAGAATCACCGAAACACTACCTATTTAATAAATTCTCGCATCATGTTAATGAAGCGCTGCTTCCGGGCAGATGGCGGTGCAGGAAAAATGTTTTGTACATAGGCCCTGATCATTTTAATCACAGGGGTGGTATCGGCGCTGTTTTAGAGGTGTATAGTAATAATTTATTGCCTTTCAAATTCATTCCTACGTATTCAAACAGATCGTTCCTCCATAGATTTTACTTTTATTTTCGGTCAATAGTCATGTTGATCTATACGCTGACTACAGATAAGTCTGTAGAGATCGTTCACCTTCATTCTTCATCTAGAGGAAGTTTTATTAGAAAATCACTGTTACTGATGATCAGTAGATTATTTCGTAAGAAAACAATTCTTCATATACATGCTTCCGATTTTCATGTCTTTTACGCGAGGGCAGGTATGCTGAGAAGGTGTATACGTTTTATAATGACAAAGCCAGATGTAGTGATCTGCCTGTCACAAAAATGGAAGGACTATTTTATTGCCCATTTTAAGATCAGGGAAACAGTTATCATCAATAATGTAATAGAACAAGTCCGGCCAAAAAAGAAAACGATAGCAATGAATGGGAGGGTAAATTTTCTTTTCCTGGGATGTATTGGCGCACGTAAGGGCATATTCGATCTTTTAGAGGCGCTGCATCAAAACGAAGAGGCATTTAAAGGAAAATATAATCTTGTGGTGGCGGGTAACGGGGAAGTTGACAAACTTCAAAAGATTATAGCTGACAGTCATCCCGATGGATCGGTCAGCTATGCAGGATGGGTAAATGGAGCTAAAAAGACAGCGTTGCTTCAACAATGCGATGTGTATGTACTGCCTTCTTACAATGAGGGTCTTCCCGTTTCTGTGCTGGAGGCGCTGGCATATGGTAAAGCGATTATCTCTACAAATGTGGGTGGCATACCTGAGGTTGTCCGTACTGGTTATAATGGCTGGTTATTCCAGGCGGGCGATCTCTCAGCTTTAATGAACATCATGCAGGAAGCTATCAGTAATATGGGCCGGCTGAGAGAATATGGCGCCAATTCTCTCCAAATATCCAAAGCATACACTCCTGGCCCTGTATTTCAATCGCTGGATGCATTATATAAGAAGCTAAACAAAGATTAGTTTACATATGGTCATTACCCTGTATACTGGCGAGGAAAAAATAACTAATTTAGATGACTGGTAAGATTCATGTTAACCGCATCTATCTATGACTATTAACGCACTTGAGGAGGAAACAATAATTCTGCAACGATTGCAAGCCGGCGATGAAAGCTCTTTTGCCCATATCTACCGGCATTATTATTCATCGGTCAATAGCCAGGTTCTTCACCTGATGCATTCCCCTGAGTTGTCAGAAGATATCACCCAGGAAATATTTCTGAAGATTTGGGAAAGCAGGGAAAAGCTTAATGGCATAAGATCGTTCAAATCCTATCTTTTCATTACCGCTAGAAATCATACCCTTAATGCACTTAAACGTGCAGCACGCTCAGAAGCGGGCATGAGTGAGATCATCAGGCATTTCGAGCTGATTCGTAATACAACCGAAGACCTGGCGCTAAGCAATGAATACCTCCGTTTCATACAACAAAAAATCGATGAGCTTCCTCCCCGATCCAGGGAAATTTTCAGGTTATGCCGTGAGCAATCAAAAAGCTATGATGAAGTGGCCGCCGCACTTGGCATTTCCCGCGATGCGGTGAAGAGCCGGATGGTCCATGCCATGAAAATGCTCAGCGATGCCGCTGAAAAGGAAATGGGCCTTCCCCTGAGCGTAGTGCTTCTGCTGATCGCCCGGCTTTAACCTTTTTGCAGAACCCCGCAACTTTATTAAAAATATTTATTGGCGCAGGGCTACCCTCTCACACATTTTTATTGTCTTTACAGGCAGATACTATACAGATGAAAAATGAGATTTTTTATAAACAACTAGTAGGGCGTTACCTATCTAAAAAAACTTCTGAGGACGAACTGATCGTTTTTTTTCAACTTCTGAAGGAAGGCAGGCTGGATAAGCATCTTGCCGATTCTTTCCTGGATGCCGCAGGTCTTGAAGAGGTATCTGAGCAATCGGGTTCTCCTGCTGAAATACTTCTGCCGCAGGCGCAACGTTTCCGGATATCCGGGTTGTGGACCAGGATCGCTGTTGCCGCTTCAGTAGCAGGGATTATTTCAATGGGCTATTTTTTATTTTTACGGGATAGCAGGAAAACCGGTGAACAAACGGCGGTACACAACCAGGCGACTTCGCCTTCAAAAGATCTGCCGCCGGGCCGGAACAGGGCTGTTCTTACCCTGGCTGATGGCTCTTTCATCATGCTCGACAGCGCTGGCAAGGGGCAACTGGCAGAGCAGGGCGCGCTGA
>JBDTVL010000056.1:0-8953 GCA_040007215.1 Flavitalea sp. | reverse complement strand
TGCCAGCGGCATGAGTATAGCGCCTTATGTTTCTCCTGCATCGGCGGGGAAAATCCTGGAAGGTGGAAAAGTGGGCATCATTGGTCTTGATACTTCTCATTCGGCGGAGTTCACTAAAATGATCAACGCTTCGAATTCCGGCTTTAAGGTAACCATCGCTTATCCTAAGGGAAGCAGCGACATTGAATCGAGCTACAGTCGTATTCCCGGAATTACTGAAGAGATGAAAAAACTGGGCGTAGAGATCGCTGCATCGCTGGAAGAACTGATCGCGAAATGCGATGTAGTTTGCCTGGAAACAAACGATGGACGCATTCATCTTCAGCAGGCATTACCTGTTTTAAAAGCAGGTAAAAGATTATTTATCGATAAACCAATCGCTGCATCGCTCGCGGATGCCATGACCATATTTAACGCCTCAAAGAAATACCAGGTTCCTGTTTTCTCCGCTTCATCGCTCAGGTTCAGCTCAGGTTTACAGGCCCTTACCAAAAGCGAAAAGATCGGCAAGATCGTTGGAGCGGAAACATTCAGTCCATGTGCGATTGAAAAAACGCATCCCGATCTTTTCTGGTATGGCATTCATG
The DNA here is from genome assembly GCA_040007215.1 of Flavitalea sp. Lineage (GTDB taxonomy): Bacteria > Bacteroidota > Bacteroidia > Chitinophagales > Chitinophagaceae > Flavitalea. Next base: position 8,366 of record JBDTVL010000056.1, on the reverse strand, counting down.
GCGTGGAGAGTCTTTTTACATTAATGGGAACCGGTTGTACAACAGTAGTTCGAGTTAATACGCCCGGCGCTGATGTAGTAGTGGGAACATGGGGAGATAACCGTATTGGTTCTTTCCGCGGAACCCGCGAAGGCGCCCATGATTATGGCGGAATTGTATTTGGCGATAAATCCGTTGCCCCGCTCCCGCCATTTGATGGCTACGAACCGCTGGTAGAAAAGATCCTGGAGTTTTTCAAAACAGGAGAAGTTCCGGTAACAGCCGAAGAAACGCTGGAGATATGCGCCTTTATGGAAGCAGCTGATGAAAGTAAAAAAAGAGGCGGTATCCCGGTAAAAGTTGCGGATATCGTTAAAAGAGCGAAGGCGAAACAGAAATAGTCATGACCGAATAGTTTAGCATAAGCGTACGCTTTGGAAAGCCCGACCGATTTTTTTTGTAACTTCATCACTAGGGGATATACTATTTATCATACCAAAGCTGTCCATTTACTTGCTGAATGCCAACCAATATATTGACAAAGATTTATTTGACAAAATCTCTTCAGGCGACGAAGAAGCTTTCCGTCAGTTATTTCATACCTGCAATAAATCGCTGTTTTCTTTTATTGCTTCTCTTGTAAAATCGGAGGCCGATGCAAAAGAAATCATACAGGAAATTTTTCTTAATCTTTGGATCAACCGGCTTCAGTTGTCCCGTATAGAAAACCCGGGAGGCTGGTTACATACCATAGCAGCCAACAGCGCTTATTCGCATCTCCGAAAGGAAGCCCGTTTTGCTAAACGCCAGTTTAAGGCTCAGTCATTATTAACAGAAAGCACACCCGATATTTATGGGCAGATGGAAAACCGGGAAGCCCAGGCATTGATCTCTGAAGCCATACAAAGACTACCGGTAAGGCGCAGACAGGTATTTCAATTGAGTCGCATGGAAGGTTTCTCCCGTAAAGAAATTGCCGAACAACTTAATATATCCGAAAATACCGTACGTAACCAACTGGTGGATGCGGTCAGCTTTGTCCAGGATTATCTTCGCAAGAAAGGCTTTTTGCATCTCATTATTTTTATCATGTTCCGTCTCCTTTCAAAATAATTTTCTCTTCCAATAGTACGCTTTCTTCGCCGGCGGCGTCAGAGCTGTATTATCTGTCACCAAATTCATATTTATACCGGTGGAAAGTATTATACTGAAAGAATTATTGCTTAAGTATGCTTCCGGCAATATAACGGCGGAGGAAAAAGAAGTTTTTTTTTCCTTCCTGGACAGGGATGACTACCAGGAGAAATGGAAAACCTGGATCAATGAGCTGAGCCAGTCATCGGAACAGGACGCAGGTTACCAGGCTGAAGAATGGGAACCGATGATCCGATCTATTCTTTATGATAAAGCTGCATCGCCTGTTATTCCGCTAAGAGCGGCATTTTCTAAAAGGAAAATAGCATGGGCGGCGGCTATATTATTCATTGCGCTATCCGGAAGTTTCTACTTTTTTTATACTCCCTTATTAAATAAAGAATTAGCCCGGCAACCCGTTAAAGTGATTGTTCCGTCGCCAGATATTCCGCCGGGGGCCGATGGGGCTATTTTAACGCTGGCAGATGGAACTACGCTGGTGCTAGACAGCATGTCTAACGGTTTGGTGACCACACAGGGGAATACAAGAATAATATTGAACAACGGAATCATCGCTTATATTTCTGAAAGCGGTAAACACCCTGGCTCCATGTTCAATATCATCACCACGCCAAGAGGAAGGCAATACCGTTTGCAACTGCCAGATGGAACCAATGTATGGCTCAATGCGGCTTCTTCCATAAAATATCCTATAGCCTTTACGGGCAGTGAAAGAAGCGTTAGCATTACCGGCGAAGCCTATTTCGAAGTGGCGAAGAATGCAGCCCTCCCCTTCAGGGTTAATGTTAGCAATGCCTACCAGGTAGAAGTATTGGGAACACATTTTAACGTTAATGCTTATGCGGACGAAAATAGTCTCAATACTACCCTGCTCGAAGGCGCCGTTAAAATTATCGCTGAAGGCGGCGCTCCGGTAAAGATTAAACCCGGACAACAGGCGCGATATGTGCAACACAGCGGGAAAGCGGTAAAAGTGATCGATGATGTAAATACCGAAAATATAGTAGCATGGAAAAATGGGGCTTTCAGTTTTCATGACGCCCCCATTCGAGATGTGCTGCGCCAGTTATCAAGATGGTATGATGTAGATATCGTTTACAACGGAAAATATCCGGAAAAGATCATTCGGGGAAAGATGGGCCGCGACCTGAGCTTATCGCAGATCATCATCGTATTAAAAGGGCTCCGGGTAAACCTGTCTTTGGAAGGAGAGCGGAAACTTGTGGTGTTGCCAGACCTGCCGGGCAAATAAACTGTTTTATCAACGCAGAAATATACACAGTTCAACTATGAAGAGATTCCTGAAATAAAAACCGGAAGTGTTTAGGCCACTTCCGGGAATAGTTTCGGGAAATTAAAAAACAAGTCTTAGTAAACAGATTCTTTTCATTCACCCAAAACAAGCCCCGCTGAAGCTTACGCTTTGGCGGGCACGTCAAAAGTATGCAATTAACTGCTAATGTAAGCCGGCGCTCCTTATTAGCCCATTTGTCATCATTATGGGGAGGATCGGGCAAACATCAACCAAAACACCGGTCTTCTCGGATCAGCCGCCGCGACATTTTCGGCGTCGATCAGAGACCGGAGAAAAAAACACTGCGAGCGATGACCAGTCACGAAGTGAGCAACCATCGCTCCGCTGAAAAATCAATTTTTCTAGCGATGACCCCGAACGAAGTGAGGAGCCATCGCTCCATGGAGAAATCAATTATTCTTGCGATGAAATTAACCGCCTTTCTGCTAACAATTCTCTGCGTACAGGTAAGCGCCAGCGGCCTCTCCCAACGCATTACTTTCGCCGGTAAAAATGTGGAGATGGAAAAGATCTTTCAATCCATTGAAAAGCAAACCGGCTATTTCATGATCTATGAACCGGAACTTATTAAAGACGCCAGGGCCATCAGCATTGACGCCAGGAATATGCCCCTTAAGTATTTCATGGAAGAACTTTTTCAGGGTCAGCCGCTTACTTATTTTTTCCAGAACACGACTATAGTTGTTCAGAAAAAGCCCGATAATGGCCTTGCTATAAAACATGAAGAAACGCCGCCGGCGATATTAAATCCGGGCGGAAGAATTACTGACGAGCAGGGACAACCGATTGAAGGCGTGTCCGTAAAAAATCTTCGCACGGGCAAAGGCGGAGCCACCGACATTAATGGGCTATTCACTGTTGAAGCGGAAGCCAACGATGTGCTTGAATTCAGCTTTATTGGTTATGAAACACGCACGGTAAAAGTTTCAGCGCAGCAACAAACGATCAATATTTCCTTGAAGATAAAAGTGAGCGAATTAACCAATGCCGTTGTAGTAGGTTATACGGCGCAGCGAAAAAAAGATATCACCGGTTCTGTAGCGGTAGTGGATATGAAAGCATTAAAATCTATACCGGCAGGATCTGCGGCCCAGGCCTTGCAGGGACAGGCTTCCGGCGTTAACGTGATCAGTTCAGGCGTGCCAGGCGCACAAAGTAATATTTTTATACGCGGCGTAAGTTCTTTCGGCAATACGCAACCGCTGGTTATGGTAGATGGCGTTCAGGCCGAGCTCAACGATATTAATTCGGAAGATATCGAATCGATGCAGGTATTAAAAGATGCGGGAGCAGCGTCTATCTATGGCGTTCGCGGATCTAATGGCGTTATCGTTATCACCACTAAAAAAGGTAAATCGGGTCAGCCTACGATCACTTATGATGGCTATTTCGGAACGCAGCGTCCGCTGAAATCCAATCCTTTCGATCTTGTGAACCCCACTCAATTCGCTGCCATGGTGAAGGATGTTAACCCTTCAACAGAATTATTTGCCAATGGAGTTCCTGATTATGCTTACGCAGGGCCTTCCGGCTGGGGCGTGGCCAATGCCGGCGATCCCGCAGTGGATCCATCAAAATATAATCTGGACTTAAAAAATCCTGACAACAACTATATCATTCAGAAGATAAACAAAGAAGGCACCGACTGGTACAGTGAAACCTTCAAACCTGCAGCCATGCAAAGCCACATAGCTACGGCCAGTGGTGGAACTGATAAATCAACCTACCTGTTCTCCCTTGGCTATCTTGATCAGCAGGGCACTTTGCTGCAAACCTATCTGAAGCGCTATTCTGCGAGGTTAAATACGCAGTTCAAGGTCAAAAAGAACATCCGGATAGGAGAAAACGTTTATATGTTCTATAAGGATAACCCATCTTTCGACCTCAGCGATGCCAGCGGCGGCAACCCTATTGCTATGTCATTCAGAAGTTATTCGGTGATTCCCGTATATGATATCAATGGAAATTACGGCGGAACCTTTGGCGGCCCCGATCTTGGAAGTTCACGTAATCCTGTAGCCGTTCAGAAACGTTCAGCCAACGACAAGAATAATTACTGGGATATTGTAGGTAATGTTTTTGCCGAAGTTGACTTCCTTAAACATTTTACGTTAAGAACAAGTTTTGGCGGAACGATTGACCACCAGTACTTCCTATCTTTCAGACCCACGCCCTACAACGATGCAGAAGGAAATACCGCGCCCAACAGATTAACGGAAAATTCATTGTATAACACTAACACCATTTGGACCAACACGGTTACTTACAGCAATCAGTTTGGTAAACATAACCTGAGGGTGCTGGCAGGAACAGAAGCCATCAGGAATTATGGCAGAAATGTAGGCGGAGCAGCCACTACCTTATTCTCCAACGACCCAAATTATTTCAGCCTGGGAAATGGCACGCAGGGAATTACTAATTTCAGTAATGCTTATGTGAACACGCTATTCTCGCTTTTGAGCAGAGCGGATTATTCCTATAATGACAAATACCTATTGGGATTAACCGTGAGAAGAGATGGGTCTTCTGTATTTGGAGCTAACAAACGTTATGGCGTATTCCCATCTGTATCCGCAGGATGGCGCTTATCGAATGAAAACTTCCTGAAAACCGTTACATGGGTCAACGATCTTAAGATCAGGGGCAGTTATGGCGTACTGGGATCGCAGAATAATGTGAGTCCATCGAATGCTTTTACCCTCTTCGGATCGGCGCCAGGCGTTTCCTATTACGATATCGGCGGAACTACGAATAGCAGCTTACAGGGTTTTTATCAGACCACCAATGGCAATCCTTCTACGGGTTGGGAAGAAAATGTGGTGACTAATTATGGTCTTGATGCAACGCTGTTTAATAATAAGCTTGACTTCTCCATCGACTTCTATAAAAAATCCATCAACGGCCTGTTATTCGCTCTTCCACTTCCAGCCACCACGGGAGGAGCAGAACCTCCAGTGGTGAATATTGGCGACATACAGAACAAAGGCGTGGATATCACGCTGGGCTATCGGGGCCAGCTAGCCAATAACCTGCAATTTTCTGCAAGAGCCAATATCACCACTTATAAAAATAAAGTAGTGGACATTCCGGGCGCTGGATATTTTGACGTGCTGGAATCGCGCAATGGAACGCTTGTCAGGAATCAGAAAGGACAGGAAGTGAGTTCCTTCTTCGGCTACGAGGTAATTGGTCTCTTCAAAGATGATGCGGATGTTACAGCCTCTCCCACTCAGGAAGATGCAGAGCCAGGTCGTTTCAAATATAAGGATACAGATGGCGATGGCGACATCACTCCTGAAGACCGTGTTTTCTTCGGCAGTCCAAACCCCGATTTTACTTATGGACTAAACCTTGGGCTTACCTATAAAGGATTCGACTTTGGCGCTGTATTATACGGATCGCAGGGAAACGAAGTTCTGGATAATACGCGCTGGTTTACTGATTTCTTCGGCTCATTCCCTGCCCAGAAAAGCAAACGGCTGCTGAATGCATGGACGCCCGACAATACAAATACCAATGTTCCAAAAATAGAAGCGGCAGGCTCTTTCAGCACTAATGGCGTTCCTAACTCCTATTATATGCAGGATGGCTCCTACCTCAGGTTAAGATCGCTTGTACTGGGATATACAATAAATCCTTCCATGTTGCGTAATGCAGGAATAAACAGGCTTAGGGTGTATCTGCAGGCGGTAAATCTTTTTACGATCACCAAATATTCCGGTCTTGATCCTGAATTAACAGGTTCAGCCTCGAGCTTCGGGGTTGACTTTGGCAACTTTCCTAACAGTCAGCGCAATTTCCTCGTTGGCGTAAACCTGTCATTTTAATCTGGAGCATTAAACACACTACATCATGAAAAGATTATTATATATTTTATTTGGCATTTATTCCATACCCTGCATATTGCTGATCTCGGCATGCAATAAAAGCTACCTGGAAAAGGTAGATCAGGGATCGCTGAATGAAACCGTGCTGGCTACCAAAGACGGCGTAAACGGGTTACTGATAGGCGCCTATTCACTCCTCGACGGAGTAGGCGACAGGAGAGGCGGGGGAGAAAATGCCGCTGTAAGTAACTGGATATTTGGCGGCCTGGCATCGGATGATGCGCATAAGGGGCAGTCGTTCGGCAGAAATCCTCAACAGGAGCAGATAGAAAATCACAAGGCAGACCCCACCAATGCCGCTATCCCTCCGAAATGGAATACAGGATATGCAGGCATACAACGCGCCAACGATGTATTGCGCGTGCTGGCAAAAGTTCCGGTTAACGAGTTGAGCGATGACGAAGCTACGCAGATCAAAGCCGAAGCCATCTTTCTGCGCGCGGTGTACCACTTTGAACTCGCCAAAATATTCTGGAACATACCTTACGTGGACGAAACCATTACTTTCGGAGGCGGCAATTACAATGTGCCCAATACTACGCCAGTGTGGCCAAAGATCGAAGCCGATTTTCAGTTTGCCGCCGACAACCTGTCTGAATTAAAAAGCCAGATCGGAAGAGCCAATAAATGGTCGGCCAAAGCTTTTCTTGGAAAGACGCTCATATTCGAAGAAAAATTTGCGGAAGCTAAAACTGTGCTGACAGATGTTATCGAACACGGAGTAGCTCCTGACGGTACTGAATATGCGCTTGGATCATTCGCGGATAATTTTAATGCGCTGACGAAAAATAATTCAGAATCGGTATTTGCAGTACAATTCTCTGTCCGCGACGGCGCCAACTCGCAAAACGGCAATTATGGAGATATACTTAATTACCCGGTTAATGCCGTCACTAAATGCTGTGGAGCTTACCAACCTTCTTTCAGTCTTGTTAATTCGTATAAGACCGATCCGGTAACAGGTCTTCCGCTTCTCGATACCTGGAATGAAACAGATATCGATAATGATATGTTCATTCTTTCATCTGAACCCTTTACTACTTATACCGGAACGCTTGATTCGCGGTTAGACTGGACCGTTGGCCGCCGTGGAATACCTTATCTCGATTGGGGCGTAAATCCGGGTCAGGCCTGGGTAAGATCTCAGGTAGGAGGAGGCCCGTACCTTCCTATCAAAAATTCATTCTATCAAACCCAAAAAGCCTCCACTAACGAGCCCTTCGGATGGGCCGACGGCTATAACGCCAACAACTATGAAATGATCCGCTTTGCGGATGTGCTGTTATGGGCCGCCGAAGCCGAAATAGAAGCCGGTACGCTGTCGCAGGCCGAAGCTTACGTTAACGAGGTAAGGGCACGCGCTGCAAATACCGCTAACTGGGTATATAAATATGCCGACGACGCCAACCCGATGGGGGCAAGATCAAATGTGCCGGCGGCCAACTACAAAGTTGGATTGTATACAGGGCAATTCACCGCGCAGGGCCAGGATTTCGCAAGAAAGGCCACACGTTTTGAAAGGAAGCTGGAACTGGCCATGGAAGGCCACCGTTTCTTCGACCTGCACCGGTACGATAAAGGCACAGGATCCATGGCAGTCACGCTGAACGCCTACATCCAGCATGAAACGCATATACCAGGATGGGATTTTCAGTATATGGACGGAGCCACGTTTACTCAGGGTAAAAATGAGTTGTTTCCTATTCCGCAAAGCGAGATAGACGCCAGCGTAGAAAATGGCGAGAACACTTTACAGCAGAACCCGGGCTATTAAATGGAGCCAAAAAAACAGGGAGCGCTATGCTCCCTGTTTTTTTAATGATCGTATATTGACCGGTATTCAACAGCGCCTGTTTCATCGCCATATTTTGTATAAAAAAATAATAAAATATTCATCGTCTGTTAACCTCAGCGCGCTGGCATTTTCGCTTGCAGTTATCACAGCGTTTATACATTGCAGTGATCATACGAAAAAAACGCCGCCCAACGGAAAAGCGCTGGCGGATAAATACTGCGGCAGTTGTCATCTT
>JBDTVL010000055.1:0-8963 GCA_040007215.1 Flavitalea sp. | reverse complement strand
TTCTACCAAAATTGAAAGTATCATGGATGCCCGCTATGGTCGTTTCCGGGAATATGAACACCGGGTTTTTCTGAAAGACAGCGTGGTAGTGATCAATAAGCTTAAAGGCGATACCCTGCGAACGGATGAACTATGGTGGGACCAGAACAAACAGGAATTTTATACCGATAAACCCGTTCGGATCTATCAGCCCGATAAAACGATCTATGGAAAGGGCTTACGCGCCGCCCAGAACTTTAGCTGGTATGATATCTTTACGATCACCGGGGTGGTCCTTACCTCATCGGAAGCGCTGCAGTAAATGCGCAAACTTCCTGGTTTAAGGAAGATAATGCCAACCCTGCCTGATAAGCTATCGAAAGTAGCACAGTGGATTTTGATGACTTTCTGCCACCCTTTCAGGGAGGGGTGCGGGCAAGCCTCTCAAAAACAAGAACAGCCCCTGGTTAGAGGAGCTGTTCAATAAATTTTGTACAACCTTAACATCTTTTACTTGGCCATCAATAGGTACAAATTTTAAGGCTTTTCATTTGGATTGTGGACATTGGAAATTGGTTTTCTCGTTGATTGATTCCGGAATAACTGGTTTTTCTTTGGACTTTTGGATTTTAGGTTTTTCGGACTTTTGGATTTTTGGACCTGGTTTTTCTGGATTTGGGTTTTGTATTCCTGTGAATCATACAATCAAGAATACAAACATACTGCCCCGTTAAAGGAATCGCAAGAGTGTTTATGCTTGATTATATGCCTTCATCATATACTGTGACTTTCGTAAAAGCGCTGGATCCCTGTTCGTAAAACTCCTACTCACCTTTCTAAATGCTTATGCAGCAATAACCTGTAAAAGAACTTATCTTCATGGTAAGCGCTGCCGCCGGTAGTTTTTTGCGGATACTGACATGATTAACTTCTATAACTATGATATTTGAAAATAAAACTATTCTGATCACAGGCGGAAGCCGCGGCATCGGAAAAGCAATTGCCTTAAAACTGGCCGCCGCAGGGGCCAATATTGTGATCGCAGCAAAAACAGCCGAGCCGCATCCAAAGCTGGAAGGCACTATTTATACGGCGGCGGAGGAGATCGGGAAAGCTGGTACGGGAAAGGTCATTGCCGTTCAGGCCGATATCCGAAATGAAGAAAATATTCATGATATCGTGGCAAAAGCGCTGGAAGCTTTCGGAGGCATAGATATACTCATCAATAATGCCAGCGCTATTAACTTGTCAACGGCCGAACAATTAGACCCTAAACGGTTCGACCTGATGAATACGATCAATGTGCGGGGAACTTTTTTAATGAGCCAGGCCTGTATTCCTCACCTGAAGAAGGCGGCTAATCCGCATATCCTGAATTTATCGCCTCCCATCAACCTCGATCCCAAATGGTTTACCCGTCATACAGCTTATACCATGAGCAAATATGGTATGAGCATGGTGGCGCTAGGTCTTTCCGCCGAATTGAAAAAGGATAAGGTTGGCGTGAATGCTTTATGGCCCAGGACTACGATTGCCACAGCGGCTGTTCAGAACATTTTAGGCGGCGATCAGTTGATACAGCGGAGTCGTAAGCCCTCTATAGTTGCCGATGCCGCTTTTTATATTTTGCAGCGTGACTCTGCCCAGTGTACCGGTAATTTTTTTATTGATGAAGAAGTTTTAAAAGAAAATGGAGTAGTGGATTTTGCTGGTTATGCGGTTAATCCTGAGAAGCCATTAATGACCGATCTTTTTTTATAAGATGATCTATCGGGGCGCTGCTGTAACGGCGCGGATCTCTCCAAAAGAAATAGTATCTGCCAGCATCGCTTTGAGGGCATAGATGCCGCTTGACGGATTTTCTTCCATCGCCTTTTGTATGGCGTTGATCTTTTCTTCGCTAACGAGTTGTTGAATGCTTATCTCGCCCGTTTTAAGAAAGGAAGCCAGATGTGATTCTACTGTTGAGGCGGCCAGCCCCCGGACTTCGGCTATTTCTGTTATTGTTTTGCCTTCATTGAACAGGTTAAGGCTGATGCGTTTGGTAGTGCCTTTTTTTTCTTTTGCAGGGTTTGGCGCTGAGGAATTGTTTTCTTCTGATGATGCAGACCCGGCGGTATTCTTTTGCAGGTCGGCAAAAAACGGACTCATATCGCCGCCATTCATCAGTATTTCCGCTATCTGAACAGCCTGCGTAAATTCCTGGTCTTTATTCATGAGCAGGCGGCTCAACTGATCCAGCTCAGCGATATATTTTTTAACGCGTTGCCTGGGCGCATATACGTTGGTATGCGCAGCTGTTGAACCGGTGATTTTTACCAGGGCTTCTTTAAAATATTTTGCGGCAGCGGCAGTGCGGTTATGCAGGAGCGTAAAATCTTCTGCGCCGGCAATGGCGAGCAGTTGATCCAGCTGGCGCCGGAATTTAGCGGCCACTTCCTGTAGTTGCAGCGTATCGGCCAGCAGATCCCTGGCCCATTTTATAGCGGCGTCTCTACCCGGGAACATTTTATCGCTGTATCCTTCGATCAGGCTGGTCAGGGCTGTTAATACTTTTGACCAGTCGAAAGATTGCACCAGTTGGCGGGTAAGAAAAATCGATTGTTCTTCTTCCAATAAAGAGCGGAGTCCGGTTTCATCTTTTTCATTACGGGTGAACTGAAGCACTCTTTCATCGGTACAGATGCTGTCGCGTTGAATACGCGAATGCAGTACCAGTCCTTCCAGCGAGGTAAGCCTGCTTAGCGCCACATATACCTGTCCGGCGGCAAAAGAAGCGCCTGCATCAATGATAGCTTTCTCAAAAGTCAATCCCTGGCTTTTGTGAATGGTGATGGCCCAGGCAAGCCGAATGGGGTATTGCGTAAATGTTCCCAGTTCTTCTTCTTCTACCTTATTTTTTTCGTGGTTGAAGAGGTAACGGATATTTTTCCAGGTCTCTTTTTCTATTTCAATGTCTTCTCCCTGTCCGGGGAAACGAACAAAAATGGCTTTATCTTTTATTCGGATGATCTGGCCTATCCTTCCATTGTAATAACGGCGTTTCTCGCCCTTATCATTTTTAAGAAACATGATCTGAGCGCCTTCTTTCAGTTGAAGGGTTATATCGGCGGGAAGAGCTTTTTCATTAAAATCGCCGGTGATCTCTCCGCTGAAAGAAAAAAGTTTTGCGTGTAATTTTTCCAGCTCCTTTCTGTTGATAGCATCAGCTTTGGCATTATGAGAAGTAAGGATGATGAAATTATCGGAGGCGGTTGGTTGAAATTCAGGGTGGTAATAAGTATGGAGCCGGTCCAGGTCGGCGGCGCTGGCCTGGTTATTCCTGATATTATTCAGGATGCTGATAAAACCTGATTCGCTCTGGCGGTAAATCTTTTTCAGTTCGAGGTATAGCGGTGGCGATTGCTGAAAGCAGAGCGCATCGAAAAAGAAAGGGCTTTTATAATAGTTTTTCAGAATTTCCCATTCTTCATTATTAACAACGGGCGGCAACTGGAAAAGATCGCCGATAAAGATCATCTGGATACCTCCGAAAGGCATAAGCGGTTGTTGCCGGAAATGACGCAGGATAAGGTCCATCGCATCGAGCATATCGGCGCGGAGCATACTCACTTCATCTATCACCAGCATTTCCAGTTCCTGTAATAATTTTCTTTTTTCTGCATTGAAGCGGATATTCTTGAACAGCGAATGAAGATCAGTAATAGCGGTATCGGCATTCCATCCGCTATGCTGGGTGGGAATGAAAGGGCCGAAGGGAAGTTGAAAAAACGAATGCATGGTAACGCCGCCTGCATTAATAGCCGCCACTCCTGTAGGCGCTATGACGGCCATTTTTTTAAAACTGTTTTCCCTGATATATTTTAAGAAAGTTGTTTTGCCGGTGCCGGCTTTCCCGGTAAGAAAAAGATGTTTGCCGGTTTCATTAACAAACCGGACAGCAAGCTGAAATAATTTATTGGAGAGATCATTTGTTTTGGATGAGTTTTCTGCGCCTGCTTCCTCGGGAATTATTCTTGTAAGGGAATTGGCAGATGGTTCCCTGTTAATAACCTGCTCTTTTTCTGATAATGATTTATTTGACGCATCCCTTCCTCCCATACCCTGAAAAGTAGCGCTTCATCAAGAACCTGCCAAAGTAATTTATGGGTTTAAAAACGTTTTTTATTCAGGTTGCGCTGAATGCGATGGTTTCCCGTATCCGGATAGCGCCGATTCCGTAAATTGCGCTCATGCAAGAATACCTGATTGGATTGAATGAGCGCCAACGTGAAGCCGTGCTGCATAAGGATGGTCCGCTCATGATCGTTGCCGGCGCCGGAAGCGGAAAAACCAAAGTGCTCACTACGCGGATCGCACACCTGATGTCGTATCATAACGTTGACTCTTTTAATATACTGGCGCTCACTTTTACCAACAAAGCGGCCAAAGAAATGAAGGAGCGCGTGGAACATACGCTGGGCAACTCCGATGCCCGTAACCTGTACATTGGCACTTTTCACAGCGTATTCGCAAGAATATTACGCAGCGAAGCGCCCCGCATGGGTTATCCTTCCAATTTCACCATCTATGATACCGACGATGCCAAAAGCGTTGTAAAAGCAGTGGTGAACGAACTGAACCTCGACGATAAATTATATAAACCCAATACTGTTTACAACCGTATATCCAGCGCTAAGAATGCATTGGTGAGCCCTGCGGAATATGCGGTGGATTATGCTATTCAGCAGGAAGATATGCGCAGCAACCGTCCGGCGATTGCACAGGTTTACGAGGCCTATGCCAAACGCTGTTTCAAAAATGGCGCAATGGATTTTGACGACCTGCTGATCAAATTTTATGAGCTCCTGAAATTTTTCCCCGACGCGCTGCATAAATACCAGCATAAGTTCAAGTATATATTAATAGATGAATACCAGGATACCAATCCTGCCCAGTATGAAGTGATCAAACTGCTCGGCGCCGCTCATGAAAATGTATGCGTGGTAGGTGATGATGCACAGAGCATTTATAGTTTCCGCGGCGCCACCATCCAGAATATACTGCAGTTCCAGAAAGATTATGACGATGTAAAAGTGATCAAGCTGGAACAAAATTACCGCAGCACGCAAAGTATTATCAATGTTGCCAACGAGATCATAAAAAATAATAAAGGACAGATACCTAAAAACCTGTGGACCGATAACGCCGAGGGAGAAAAGATAAGGCTCGTGCGCACCATGACCGATAATGACGAAGGTAAATTTGTAGCCGATACCATACAGGAACAAAAGCTGCGCAATCATTACCGCAATAATGATTTTGCCATTCTCTACCGCACTAATGCGCAGAGCCGCGCCTTTGAAGAAAGCTTACGCAGGATGAACATCCCGTACACGATCTATGGCGGTATCAGTTTCTACCAGCGTAAGGAGATCAAGGATTTTGTGGCCTACCTCCAACTGCTCGTCAATACCCGCGATGAGGAAAGCCTGAAAAGGATCATAAATTTCCCGGTAAGAGGTATTGGTAAAACATCTATCGACCGCATGGTGCTTGCCGCCAATGAACATAATATTTCCATGTGGGATGTATTGGAAAATGCGTCCCAGTATGGATTCAAAGGCAATACGCTGGAAGCGATCGATAATTTTGTGCTGATGATCCGCTCCTTTACCAGTATGCTTAATGAAAGGAATGCGTATGAAGTGGCGATACATATCGGCAAACAGACCAATATTGTAAAAGAACTTTTTAATGATAAAAGCACAGAGGGCGTAGCGAGGTATGAGAATATCCAGGAGCTACTGAACTCTATCAAGGAATTCACTGAAACGCCATCGAATGAAGATGGAGAAGTGGGCGATAAAGGGCTGGGCGCTTATCTTCAGCAGATCACCCTGCTCACCGACGCCGATCAGAAAGATCCTAATGCCGATACGGTTAAACTGATGACCATCCATGCCGCCAAGGGACTGGAATTCGGTTGTGTGTTCGCGTGCGGACTGGAAGAAATGCTTTTTCCTAATGCGATGTCTATTAATACCCGCGAAGAGCTGGAAGAAGAGCGGCGTTTGTTTTATGTGGTGATCACCCGCGCCAAAAAAGATCTCTGGATCACCTATGCCAATACCCGGTATAAATTCGGGTCGCTGGTGCAGAATGAGCCCAGCAGGTTTATTGCCGAGCTGCCCGATAATCATCTCGATAAAAGTTATGCCGGCGGCGGCGCCCGTAACCAGCAGGGAAGTTTCTTTGGAAATGCTTCTTCGGCATTCGAGCGTATGCGTGGCGGCGGTTATGGCAACAGCTCATCGCAGGCGGAAAAATTATATGGCCCGCCGCCTAATAAGAAAAGCCCTACCCCCTCTTATATTACCCCAAAGCCTACTGTAAAAACGGTGGAGCATGTACCCTCGCCCGATTTTGCCGCCAGCGATACCTCTGCTTTGCAGGAAGGCCAGCGTATTGAGCATCAGAAGTTTGGGTTCGGAGAAGTGGTCAAACTGGAAGGCTCTGCCCATAATCCGGTGGCTACCGTTAAATTTGACAAGAATGGCGAAAAGAAGATCATGCTGAACTATGCCAAGCTGAGAATCCTCTGATAGCATAGGCTATCCGGCTATTTTTCGTAAATTGTTTGATATTAATCTGCCATGAAATCATCTATACGGGCTGCGGTATTGTGGGGGTTGTTGATGGGTTTTTCATCGGCATCGTTTTCTCAATTCAAATTCAGAAAAAAGTTCAGGAAGCCGAAACCTTCTAATAATTTTATTATTGAAAAGCTTGCCCCGGGCATATGGGCCGCTATCAGCAATGACTATTATGGAAAGGCCATCTGCAATGCCGGTATTGTGGATATGGGCGATAAAACGCTGGTGTATGATCCTTTCATGACGCCTGCTGCTGCCAGGGAATTGAAAGAAATAGCGAAATATCTGACGCGTAAGCCGGTTACGGTTGTTGTAAACAGCAATTATCATAATGATCATATCCGCGGCAGCCAGGTTTTTCTTCCCAATGCTATGGTCGTCAGCACTACGCTTACCCGTGGAGAGATAGAAAGAGTGGAGCCTGCCGAGCAGGACTGGGAAAGAATTCATGCGCCTACGCTGTTGCAGGCGGTAAAGAAAAGAATGATCAATGCCAGCACTACAGAAAAACAGGAACTGCCGCTCTGGGTGGGTTATTACCAGGGGATGGTGGAATCTATTGATGAATTGTTCACTGCGCTTCCCGATATGGTATTTGATGATTCGTTATGGATCATGGGTTCTAAGCTCAGCGTAAAGCTGGTGGAACGCCGCCAGGGCAATACGCTGAGCGATGCGGTGATGCTGATCCCTTCAGCAGGCATTGCCTTTATGGGCGACCTGCTCAGTAATGAACGGCATCCCTGGCTCAGCGATGGCGATGCTCATGGATGGCAGCAATCGCTGAAGCTATTCTATGAGGATACGCTGTATCATACCTATGTTCCCGGACATGGAAAGGTTTGTGGCAAAGAACCTTTGAAAAACCTGTACAATTACTTCGAAGATGTACAGGCTATGTGCAGGGGCGCCCAGACCGATTCGGCGCAAACGGCATTGATGAATAAACCGATACCCTATCCCTATAATAGTTGGTTCTGCGCCCGTTTCTATCAACCCAATCTTCAGTTCCTGATCAATTCTTCCAAAGCAAAATCGCAGGGGAGGCATATGATGGATGTAAAAACGTTGAAGTAGGGGGAGGTGATTAACGGATGGCTTCCGAAGGGCTTTCTAATGGCTTCCGTATAGGTGTTAACCGTACGAATGCTATACCATAGCCGTACGAAAGCCGAATAAAGCTCCTACCATCCCACATCCGCTTTTAGCGCTGCTACCGTCTTTTTTTCGCTGCCGGTATATATCTTTTTACCATTAATGACTACGGGTCGTTTAAGAAAAGTATATTCCTGTAAGATAAGGCTGCGGTAATCTTTTTCGGTAAGCGGTTTATCTTTCAGTCCCATCTCCTTGTATTTCAGGGCCCTCCTGCTGAAGAGCGATTCATAAGATCCCGCCATTTTTTTCAGCTCATCCAGTTCGGTGGCCGTGATAGGCGATGTTTTTATATCCTTCAGTTCAAATCCCTTTTTGTCGGCTTTTATATCTTTTAAAATTGCGCTGCAGGTAGAGCAGGTAGACAGGTGATAGATCTTTTTCATCAGCAAATTAAAGGCTTTCTTAATCAGGAGGCTTTTATGCAGCCGGGTTATTTTTAGTACATTCATCTGCCCAAAACAGGGATGTTTATTTATCACCTAATACCTAACGATATGTCGGACCGCAGAAGATTTTTACAAAACAGCGGCATGCTGGTTGTCGGAAGCGCACTGTTATCCTCCCTGGATAATAAAGCATTTGCCATTTTTAAAAGTAATATCTCTCCCAATGAACAGATCAATATTGGCGCTATCGGCATCAATGGAATGGGCTGGGCAAATGTAACGGCGGCATTAAAAGTTCCCGGCGTAAACATCGTAGCCCTCTGCGACGTAGATAAAAATGTATTGGATAAAAGGGTGGCCGACCTAGCAAAACTGGCTCCCGCCGCCGTCAAAGTAAAAACCTACAGCGACTACCGGAAACTGCTGGAGCAAAAAGATATAGATGCCGTGATCATCGGAACGCCCGATCACTGGCATGCCCTGATCATGATCGAAGCCTGCCAGGCGGGTAAAGATGTTTATGTAGAAAAACCTGTAGGCAATTCGATAGAAGAATGCCGGGCCATGGTGGCCGCACAGGTAAAATATAATAAAATAGTGCAGGCCGGTCAGTGGCAACGCAGTCAGCAGCACTTTAAAGATGCGGTTGATTATCTGAGAACGGGAAAACTCGGGAACATACGCACTGTAAAGGTATGGTGCTACCAGGGATGGATGAAACCCGGACCGGTAGTTCCGGATACGGCTCCTCCTGTCGGTGTTGACTATGCGAAATGGCTCGGCCCCGCTAAAACAAGGGCCTTTA
>JBDTVL010000054.1:0-8973 GCA_040007215.1 Flavitalea sp. | reverse complement strand
GGAATGGCAAAAGAACAAAAAGCCCGTGGGAGAAGTAGTGCAGATAATGGATGCCGCTGACGAAAGCGATTTTGCGATGAAACAGATTTTGATGGAAAGCGGCTTTACGCTCAACTTCCCCGATGAGGTCATTGAAGCCTCTGAAAGGATTCCTGATATTATTTCTGAAAATGAGATCAGTTTGAGAAAGGATATACGCGACATATTCACCATTACCATTGACCCCGCCGATGCAAAGGATTTTGATGATGCCATATCGCTTCGCACACTCGATAATGGGAATTACGAAGTAGGCGTTCATATCGCAGATGTAGGCTATTATATTGAACCTGAATCTGAGCTGGATAAGGAAGCTTATCAGCGGGCTACTTCAGTTTATCTCCCCGACAGGGTGCTTCCGATGTTGCCGGAAAGAATTTCGAATGAATTGTGTTCTCTTCGTCCGAAAGAAGATAAACTGACCTTCTCCGCTATATTTCAAATTACTTCCAAACTGGAGGTAAAGCAGTATTGGCTCGGGAAAACCGTTATTCATTCTAACCACCGGTTCAGCTATGAAGAAGTGCAGGAAATTATAGAAGCAGGAGATGGACTGTATAAAGAAGAAATATTATTGCTGAATAAAATTTCACAGAAGTTCCGGAAACAGCGGTTTAAAAAAGGCGCTATCAATTTTTCATCGCAGGAAGTGAGGTTTAAACTGGATGAGAAAGGTACGCCAATCGGCATCATGATTAAAGAAAGTAAGGAAGCGCATCAGTTGATTGAAGAACTGATGTTGCTGGCTAATAGAACCGTTGCGGAGCATGTGGGAAAGATCAAGGTGGATAAAAAAGAAATTCCATTTCCTTATCGCGTTCATGATACGCCCGATGAGGCAAAACTTTTGCCTTTCATGGCTTTCGCAAAAAAATACGGTCATGAATTCGATACCTCAACTCCCGAAAAGATCGCTTCCTCTTTTAACCAGATGCTTAGTGAAGCGCAGGGAAAACCTGAACAGCATGTGCTTGAACAATTGGGCATCCGCACTATGGCCAAAGCGGTGTACACCACAGAAAATATTGGTCATTATGGATTAGGTTTTTCTCATTACTGCCATTTCACTTCGCCAATCAGGCGTTACCCGGATATACAGGTGCACCGTATATTACTGGAATGCCTGAACGAAAATATTGTTCCCGATAAAAAAATGGAACAAAAAAGTAAACATTGCAGCGAACGTGAGCGAGCGGCCATGGAAGCGGAACGCGCCGCTAATAAGTATAAGCAGGTGGAATACATGAAGAATTTCCTTGGCGAGGAATTCGATGGCGTAATCAGCGGCGTTTCAGGATTTGGATTCTGGGTAGAAACTGTTGAACATAAATGCGAGGGTCTTGTCAGCGTTATCAGTCTTTCTGATTTTGATGATTTTGCTCTGCTGGAAGGCGATTACAGCCTGGTAGGAAGGCGTAGCGGACGAAAATTCCGGATGGGCGATAAAGTGCGTATTAAAGTTATTGCAGCCAATCTGACTAAAAGGCAGCTCGACTATGAATGGGTACTGGCATCAGGATTAGAAGAACCTCTTCATCCCAAACCCATTGCCCAGGTAAAAGCCAGGGAAGGAAAGAAAAAATACAAAAAGAAATAATAGCAACATAAATTTTGATGGATGTATTCCTTTGAGCAATTGTCTGCTTCCTTTATTGAAAAATTCGCTGTGCGGCATTTTCCCAATGAACCTTCTTCCCTGTATGATCCGGGAGAGTATTTTTTGGGTATTGGTGGAAAGCGTATCAGGCCAGTGATGTGCCTGATGGGAAATGAATTGTTTGATAATATTCGTCCCGATGCTTATCATGCCGCTATTGCGGTGGAGCTTTTTCACAATTTTACGCTTATTCATGACGACATCATGGATAAGGCTCCGCTCCGCAGGGGGATGGAAACTGTTCACACGAAATATGGCGAACCCACAGCGCTACTGTCAGGCGATGTAATGCTGGTGGTGGCGTATGATTATCTCAATAAGATAAATGCTTCTTTTCTGCACAAAATATTATTTCATTTTAACCTCGCCGCGAAACAGGTCTGCGAAGGGCAGCAACTGGATATGGATTTTGAGAAAAGGGAGCAGGTGGGTATGGAAGAATACCTGAAGATGATAGAACTCAAAACTTCGGTTTTACTGGCAGCCAGCCTGCAGATAGGCGCTATACTTGGCGGCGCCGGAGCGCAGAACCAGCAGCATCTTTATGAATTCGGAAAAAATCTTGGCATTGCCTTCCAGGTTCAGGATGATTACCTCGATGCCTTTGGCGATCCGGCAAAATTTGGAAAGCAGGTAGGAGGCGATATCCTGTCGAATAAAAAAACTTTCCTGGTGATCCGAGCTATGGAATCGGGATCTAAAAACCAGGTGGATGAATTGAACAGGTTAATGAAAACAGATCAGGCGGATAAAGTTGCCAGAGTGCTGTCTCTTTTCCAGGAATGCGGGGTGGATAAATGGGCTTACGAACTTAAAGAAAAATATATTGCGCTTGCCTACCAGCGCCTGGAAGATATTGCCGTACAATCTTTCAGGAAAGAGCCGTTAAAAAAATTGGCTCAGTTCCTTGTTCAGAGAGACCATTAGTCCTGTAACGATCAAACTATATAAGCATGTCCGGTTCACTTTTTCGTAAAAAGTCGATAGATAAAATAATTAAAGACGCCCAGGATGAAATAGATAACGGTCATTCTGGCGGCAGTATGAATAAGGTGCTGGATGTACGCGACCTCACCTTTATGGGTATTGCAGCAGTTGTGGGAGCGGGTATTTTTTCAACTATCGGAACTGCGGCTTTTAATGGGGGACCCGGCATATCGTTATTATTTGTGCTTACCGCCGTCACCTGCGGGTTTTCAGCATTGTGTTATGCCGAATTTGCCAGCCGGGTGCCTATTGCCGGAAGCGCATATACCTATGCGTATGTCACTTTTGGCGAAATCATCGCCTGGATCATTGGTTGGGCCCTGATATTGGAATATGCTATTGGCAATATGGTGGTGGCTATTTCCTGGAGCGGCTATTTTAATAATTTACTGGAAGCTTTTGGCTTATCATTACCGCCATGGTTAACGGCAGACAGCGCTACAGCAAAATATGCCTTTGGCCTTGCTTCGGAAGCTATAGCTAAAGGGCAACCACTGAATAAAGGTCTCCAGTTTGCCCTGGATGCCTGGAACACAGCTCCTGTAGTGGCAGGCAGGCATATATTTCTGAACCTTCCCGCTTTTGTTATCGTATGCCTGATCACGGCGCTAACCTATATCGGTATAAAGGAAAGTAAGAGAAGCACGAATGCCATGGTCATCTTTAAGATTGGCGTGATCATTTTTGTTATTGTGCTGGGTTTCTTTTCTGTTGATCCCCATAACTGGAGCCCTTTTATGCCCAATGGATTTGAAGGCATCCTCAAAGGCGTTTCTGCGGTATTTTATGCGTACATCGGTTTTGACGCCATCTCCACCACTGCGGAGGAATGCAAGAATCCTCAGCGAGACCTGCCGAGAGGAATGATGTATTCGCTGGTCATCTGTACGGTGTTGTATATCCTGATAGCGCTGGTGCTCACCGGCATGGTCAATTACAAGGAACTGAATGTTATCGATCCGCTGGCTGAAGTGTTTAACAAAGTAGGTAAAAAATGGATAGGGTATATCGTTTCTATCAGCGCCGTAGTAGCTACGACCAGCGTGTTGCTGGTATTCCAGCTCGGCCAGCCGCGAATCTGGATGAGCATGAGCCGGGATGGACTTCTTCCCAGGATATTTGCAAAAATTCACCCAAAGTTTAAAACGCCTTCCTTCTCTACCATACTAACCGGCGTTATCGTAGCCGTTCCTTCTCTGGTTATGCAAAGTTCGTTGATCGTTGACCTCACCAGCATAGGAACGCTTTTCGCCTTTATACTGGTGTCTGGCGGCGTATTATTGTTGCCTGCCGCCGATAACAGCATCAAAAGAAGTTTTAAACTTCCTTATATTAATGGAAAGTTCATCGTGCCGGTTTTATTCGCCCTTTTTATGTTTCTTACACGCGACAGAATAATAGAGGGCGCAAGGCATATCAGCGGCGATAACCTGCAGGAGATACTATTCCTCCTGTTCATCACCCTGGGCATTGTAATGTCTCTGCTCACCTTTATTCGAAATTATTCCGTTATACCTATTATGGGTGTCATGTTTTGTTCCTATTTACTGATCGAAATACCGGCAAAGTCATGGCTGTGGTTCTTTGCCTGGATGGCATTCGGGCTTACTATCTACTTTCTGTATGGGTACCGGAAAAGTAAACTTGCGGGTCAAAAAGTGTAAACACGGGCCCTGGCGGTTATACAACTGATCATCTGCGTATCTTTGCGGCATGAAATTTCAGGTGGGCGATAAAGTTTTAGTGCTTCATTCCAATGAAGAAGGCGAAGTGGTGGATATTATTAACCCCAAAATGGTGATGATCGATGTCAGAGGCGTAAAGTTTCCAGCTTATACCGACCAGCTTGATTTTCCTTACTTCAAGAGATTCTCTGAAAAAAAACTTTTCCCTCCTGAGAGCAAACAGAAAAAATATATTGACCAGGTTCCCATGGAGAAAAAAGGGAAAGAATCAGATCATAAAAGATCCGAGCAGGGAGAACCGGGTATCTGGATCGCGTTTATTCCTGTGATAAGCGCAGACGAATTCGGCGATGAAATAGTGGATGACCTGAAAATCCATCTTGTTAACCGCACCGCTAAAGGTTATACATTCGATTATGCACTGGCTTATTTGGGTACAGACAATTTTACTTTAACAAACCAGGTACATGCTTTCCAGGATTTCTATATTCATGATATGCCATTTGAGAATATGAATGACAGCCCGGCTTTTAACTTCGTATTCTCTTTGCTTATACCAGATAAGAAAAAGGCAAAATCTTTTGAGGTATCCTTAAAGCTGAAACCTAAACAGGTATTTACCCGAATCCAGGAGATCCGGAAAAAAGGAGAAGCTGTGTTCTCGTATAAGCTTCTTGAAGAATATCCCGACAGGCCCCTGGAAGATTTGCTGGAAATGAATCCCCTGCTTAAAGCGGGCTATAAAGTATATTCTGCCGCTTCTGCACGACAGCACCTTGAGCCGTCAAAGTATGAAGTTGACCTGCACCTGGAAAAGCTTACAGACAACGAAAATGCGCTCAATAATTTCGAGAAACTGACGCTTCAGTTGCAAACGCTTGAGAAATACCTGGATCTGGCTGTAGCCCATCGCCAGCCTTCTATGATCGCTATACATGGACTGGGAACTGGAAAGCTGAGAGATGAGATACACGAGATTTTAAGGCTGCGCAGAGACGTTAAATCGTTTATAAACAGGTATCATCCCGCTTATGGTTATGGCGCTACAGAGATATTCTTTCAATATTAAAGTAAGTCAACAAGGACTATAGCATTTAAAAAATCGTCCCCAGCTCCTTAACATTCTGCGTTCCTTCTACTTTTATGGGGTAAGAAACAAATACGCCTCCCTTGCCCATTTTCACTTTTCCTTCCACTTTAAAGGCTACTGTGCTGTCAGAAATCGTTTGCAGGATTTTTGTGATGGTAGAAAATGTCTTCACTTTTATAACCAGCGGAAGCGAGAAAGTATCATTTTTAGGAACCCTGATGGTAGAATCCATCTCTGTGTTTCCCAGGTATTCAGCATTAATATAGATGGCTACCTCGGCCTCCTTTAGCTGAATACGCTGCCTGTTGGGATTGAAGAACCGGGCATCCAGACCGATCAGTGATTCCGACAATCCCCACTTGATCATCTTAACGTGCTGAATATCTATAAATTTTAAGTCTTTAGGTTTTGCACAGGAAACGATCAGCCCGATCAATGCCAGGGAAAGAAAAATTTTCATCAGTTGTTTTTATTGCAAAGTAGTCCATAATCGGCGATTAAGCGGGTGCGATGTCCCAAACTAATCTTAATAAATAGCTATCATTATACAGGTTCTTTGTTAGGACTTTGGATCGTTTTAAGGGGATAGGACAGGCCCTTATTTCTTCGGAGTGTATTTTAATCAATTATTTTTTTAAAAGCAAAAAACCCCCTTAATTTAGTGGAAATACTTAACTAATATAATTAGAATTCCTAGCGACGCATTCATGAAAATAGTTGAAATTGTGAGACTAAAATCTTACGTATTTAAATTTTATTATAGTTAATTAATTTTCAATATTTTATACATTGTTACATGTATTTAAATTAAATAATAACCAGTCGTTTTAACTCTTTGAATCCTATTGTATTCCTATTTCTTAAACAAGACTATATTATTCCATATTAAAATGACATTAATAGCTGATATTCAATATTTTTCGCCAGTTATATTCTATATTGAATTAAGTTGTTCGACAAATTGCATTTTAGATCAATATGAACCTTACCGTAAAATGAGTTTTAGGAACCGTTGCGTCATTTCCGGCGCCAATGGAACAATTCATTTGAGCATTCCACTGGTTGAAGGAAGGACGCAGAAAAGGATCATGAAGGAGGTAAGGATTTCGAATAGCGAAAACTGGCAGGCCAGGCATTGGAAAACCATTACGGCCTGTTATAACCGCTCGCCCTGGTTTGAATTTTACCGCGATGAACTGGAAGGTCTTTACCTGTCAAAGGCTGATTTCCTGGTCGACTGGAATTGGAGTTGCTTTAATTGGATAAGCTCGAAAATGGCTTTGAAAACTCCTGTGGCGCTAAGTGAACAGTACCACCCGGTTTATGATGCTCCGGGTTGCCTGGATTGGAGGAGCCACCTGTTGCCAGCTACCATCAATCAGTTATATCCTTCTCTACCCAGGTATGCCCAGGTATTTGAAGATCGGCTGGGTTTTATTCCCAACCTGTCTGTACTGGATAAGCTGTTCTGCCAGGGACCAAAAGGCTGAGCGCTGCATATAATATCATTTGCACAATCCTTCCTTTCTAAAAATTAAAGCAAAATTTGCAGAGTTGTTTAAAGTCAAAGGCTGCGAGTACGCTCAATATACATAATTAATTGTGCGTCGTTCTTACTAAAAAGGAGAACGAAAAGTTAGTTTTAAAATCTGGCAGTAAAACTCGATCTGCCAAAAATTATCTATTATTCAGGTGAAAAAACTGGCCTATACATTAATTGATAAATGGGCAATTGGACAATAGCGCGGGTTACAGGTTTGGCCTTATACATTATTATTCTGGGAGTTAAAACGTTTGCCCTGGCCTAAAGGTATAAACCCATGCCGGATATCATTTTCAATATTTGATACTCGCCTCAGAAATCTACGATGCCTTGTTCGACTATACAAATATCGTGTGAAATTTGAAGGCCAGACAATCGTATGAGCCAGTATGGTCACTCCAGGAACCGTTGAGCACTATCAATACGGATCATACAGCGCTATGGATATTATGAAATGGGACAAGGTAGTGCCTGAAGCGCTGCTGGGAAATGGCGGTCAGAATTTCATTGTGTTCCGCCTTGCTGAAGTCATGCTCATGTATGCAGAAGCCTCTATTGAAGCAGGCCTGCTAACCGATGAAATGTATGATGCCATTGATGCAGTGAGGGTAAGGGCCGGGATGCCTGTCGTTGACAGGGTGGGCTTATAACACACAGGAAAAATGCAGGGAACTGGTGCGCAGAGAAAGATGCGTGGAACTCGCTTTCGAGGACCAGCATTATTTCGATATCAAGCGCTGGGATATTGGTCCACAGGTACTGGACGGACCTATTTACGGAACCCGAGTTGGAACAGTGAATTTAACTAACGGGGCGGTCAATTTTACAGGTGATCCAATTCTGCTGGAAAATAAAATATTCCATCCCGAGAGACATTATTTACTTCCTATCCCTCAGTCTGAAATGGATGCTAATCCAAACATGGTTCAGAATCCGGGGTACTGATGACTGATGAATAATTTCAACAACGTACCTGCATCACAGATGCAGGTACGTTGTTTTTTAATGGATTGCTGAGCATTTATATATTGTTATATATTTGAATTTTAAAAAGAGAGAGGAATGTTTACACGAATTTTTATCCTGTTAGTGGTTATTTCAACAGTCTGCCAGGAAGCCATTTCGCAGGAAAATGACCATTATATCGTGCAACTTAATGAAGTGAAAGCAGCAATACCTTCGACCCTGTGGGGAATCTTCTTCGAAGACGTAAATCGTGCCGGAGATGGTGGATTAAGCGCTGAAATGATAATCAACGGATCCTTTGAATTTTACAAATCACGGATGGGCTGGAAAATGTTAGAGGAAAGATCGCAGTTTGGCGTCCTGGTGTTGCAGAATCGCGAAGCAGAGAAGATAAGCAACCCACGCTACCTCCAGGTTGATCTTCCCAAAACGGGTAAGGCTGGAATCGTTAATGATGGGTTCGGTGGAATGGTATTCAAAAAAGGATTGCAGTATAATTTTTCAATGAAGTACAGGATACATCAACCCGGCCTGAAGATCATCATTCAGCTTTTGAATAGGGCGGGAGAGCCTGTAGCAGATACTTCATTTGTTCCTGCGAAGAATGGACAATGGTCTGAGTGTTCTATTGGTTTGATTTCAAAAGACACTTCATCAAAAGGAAAGTGCCGGATATGGTTCGAAGGAGAAGGAAAAATGGATATTGATATGTTATCTCTTTTTCCATCCGATACCTGGAAAAAACAGCCCAACGGATTGAGGAACGATCTTGCCAGTCTGATGTCGGAAATGAAACCCGGATTCCTGAGATTTCCCGGGGGATGTATAATAGAAGGCGACCGTATCAGCGAACGTTACCAATGGAAAAAAACCATTGGGCCAATGGATCAGCGGCAACTGATCATCAATTCCTGGAACAGCCGCGCTGTAGGAAGGGAGAACCCTTCCTATTTTCAAAGTTTCCGGTTGGGCTTTTTAGAATATTTTAAACTCTGTGAGGATATAA
>JBDTVL010000053.1:0-9010 GCA_040007215.1 Flavitalea sp. | reverse complement strand
AATTTTGACCAGACATCAGCTTCCCAGCTAGACCTGAACCCCAGAAAAATATCGGTTATAGGTTCAGGAACCAATTTACCTGGCGTGATTTCAGTGGAGGCATTACCGGCGCCGGATGCTGTATAACGACCGGTTTTTTCGACCCCTACACCTAAACCTGCGGAAAGGTTCGGACTTAACTGACCTTTTCTAAACAATAAATTATTCCTGGCTAATTCGATGTCCTGCAAAGTGGTCAGCAGTTCTACATTATTGCCAAGCGCGGTATCAATCAACGCTACCAGGTCAGGATCTGAAAAAAAATCTCCCCATTTAATGTCGGCGGAGTTAATGGTATCGGTAAGCTGACTAAAAGAACCGGGTATCGGCTGCTTAATATCTGGCTGCTGCAGTATTGCCGGTACTTTGCAGCCTGCAAAAGCAATTAAAAACAACAAACAGATACCATAAAATATTTTGAACTTATGCATTGTTATCAATTTCTTCGGTTAAAGGATTTTCTGCTTCATTTTCTATGAGCAAATGCTTTTCGGAAATACTGGCGAAAATATAATACAGGCCGGGAATAAGAAGAACGCCGAATATGGTTCCGAACAACATGCCTCCGGCTGCCGCAGCGCCTATCGTTCTGTTACCAATAGCGCCGGGGCCTGTAGCCACTACAAGAGGGATCAGGCCCGCAATAAAGGCAAAGGAGGTCATCAGAATCGGCCTGAGCCTTACTGATGCTCCCTCGATAGCAGCCTGCAATACTGTACTTCCCGCTTTATGCTTCTGTACCGCAAACTCCACGATCAGTACGGCATTCTTACCCAACAGTCCTATTAACATCACCAGCGCTACCTGGGCGTAAATATTATTTTCTAAACCCAGGGCTTTCAACAAAAGAAAGGCGCCAAAAATTCCTGTGGGCAGAGAAAGAATAACAGGGAAAGGCAATATGAAACTTTCGTATTGAGCTGCCAGAAGAAGATATACAAAGGCAAGACAAATAAGAAAGATATATATAGCCTGGTTTCCTCTTCCTACTTCATCTTTGGATATACCTGCCCAATCAATACCAAAACCTTTGGGCAGTTTATTTTTTGCCACTTCAGTAATGGCGGCAATAGCGGCGCCGCTACTATAGCCTGGCGCTGGTCCGCCGCTGATCTCAGATGCGTTATACAAATTGTGCCTGGTGATCTCCGATAAACCATATACCTTATCGATGGTCATAAAAGCCGAGAAAGGCACCATTTCCTCTTTATCATTTTTTACATAGAGTTTCAGAAGGTCTTCCGGCAGCGCTCTGTATTCAGGCAATGCCTGCACCATCACTTTATACTGACGGTCATATTGAATAAAACTGGTTTCATAATTACTTCCTACAAGCGTCGATAACGTATTCGTGGCATTCTCCAGCGTTACGCCTTTTTGCTGCGCTTTGTCATTATCGATCTTCAGCATATACTGGGGATAGCTGGCGCTGTAAAAAGTAAATACAGAGGAGAGTTCAGGTCTTGTATTTAGCTCTTTTACAAACTCATTACTTACTGTTTCCATTTTCTTGAAGTCGCCGCTGCCTGATTTATCCAGAAGCCGCAATTCAAATCCACCGGCGGCTCCATAACCCGGAACGGCAGGAGGCGGGAAAAATTCAATAGTAGCGCCTTTTATGTCCTTTGTTTTTTCTTCCAGCTCCTTCATCACTTCTTCCATGGAATGTTTTCTTTCGCTCCAGCTCTTTAGATTAATGAGACAGGTTCCTGCATTGGCCCCGGTACCCTCTGATAAAATCTCGTATCCTGCAATGGAGGAAACAGATTTTATATCTTCCATCTTTTGCGCAATTTCCTGAACCTGGGCGCTGATATCATTGGTTCTTTCTAAAGTGGAACCAGGAGGCGTAAGTATGATGGCATAAAAAACGCCCTGGTCTTCATTGGGAATAAAGCCCGAAGGCAATAAAGAATTCAGTTGCCATGATCCGAGGCAGAAAGCTAATAATGCCAGAAATGTTACCAATCTTCTGTTTACAATAACCCCTAATACTTTTTTATATCTTCCATTCAGTCTATTGAACCAATTATTAAACCCTGTCAGAAAACCGTTAAGCCAGGTTTTCTTTTTTATGCCATGCGTATTCTGCAACATGCTGGCGCATAAGGAAGGCGTTAAGGTCAAGGCAACAATTCCAGATAAGATAATGGAGGTGGCCATGGTAATAGAAAACTGGCGGTAAAAAATACCTACGGGCCCGGACATAAAGGCTACCGGAATAAAAACAGCCGCCATCACCAGGGTGATCGCAATGATAGCCCCGCTGATTTCATGCATGGCCAGTTCTGTCGCTTTCTTGGGATCTAAACCAGTTTCTTCCATTTTCGCATGCACCGCTTCTACCACTACTATGGCATTATCCACAACAATACCAATAGCCAGCACCAATGCAAAAAGCGTGATCAGGTTAAGCGTGATGCCAAAGAATTGCATGAAAAAAAAGGTGCCTACCAGCGATACAGGAACGGCAATGGCCGGTATTAAGGTAGAACGCCAATCGCCTAAAAATATAAATACGACTATGCCTACCAGTATAAATGCCTCAACAAGCGTATGAATTACTTTTTCGATAGAAGCATCCAGAAATGTAGATACATCATAACTGATTTCATAATTCATCCCCTTTGGAAAGGAAGCTGCTTTTATCTCCTCCATTCTTTTTTTAATATTCTCGATCGTTACACTGGCATTACTTCCATACGATTGTTTAATCGTTATTGCGGCAGAAGTTTTTCCATTGAGCTTGGAGTACAGATCGTAGTAGGAACTGCCAAATTCAATATCAGCAACATCTTTAATGCGAAGTATTTGTCCATCAGGATTTGATTTCAATATGATATTCTCATATCCTTCTTTGGTATTGTATCGTCCCGGGTACTTTAAAACATATTCAAATGCCTGCGATTTTTTTCCTGAACTTTCTCCAGTCCTTCCCGGAGAAGCTTCCAGGCTTTGTTCGTCTATTGCTTTTAACACCTCATCTGCTGAAACTTTGTAGGCCAGCATTCTGTCTGGTTTTAACCAGATTCTCATCGCATACTCTCTGTCGCCGAGTATATCAGCAAATCCTACTCCGTTTACTCTCTTCAATTCAGACAATATATTAATATCTGCAAAATTGTACAGGAACTTATCATCCAATGTGGTGTCATTACTGTATAAGTTAATATACATAAGCATATTAGATTCTTCCCTGGTGATCTTTATACCTTCCCGTACAACTATAGGCGGCAACTTATTAATTACTGCAGCAACACGATTCTGAATATTAACCGAAGCAATATTTGGGTCAGTCCCTAAATCGAAAATTACTTGTATAGCAGCTTCGCCATCATTACCGGCATCAGAAGCTATATATTTCATTCCGGGAACTCCATTTATAGCTCGTTCTAATGGAATGATAACCGATTTTATCATAAGTTCTCCATTTGCCCCGGGATACTCTGCGGTAATATTTACTTTTGGTGGAGAAATAGAAGGGAACTGCGTAACCGGCAACTGGGTTATCGCTAACGCCCCCAGCAAAGTAATGATGAGTGAAATAACAATAGACAGTACAGGACGCCGTATGAATTTATTGAACATATTATTTCCTTTATATGGATTTTAAATTCCTATTGTTTAATTAACTGTAAATGGTCTATCACCTCTTTTGGCTTAATAAATTCAGCCTGGATCGTATCATCATCTTTAACACTCTGAACACCTTCCAGCAGAATTTTATCATTTTCGGTAAGCCCGGTATCAATTATATATAAATTGGAGAGTTTTTGTTTTACAGTAATATTTCTTGACTTGACCTTGTTGTCCTGGCCCACTACATAAACATATATTTTGTCCTGCACTTCAAAGGTTGCTTTTTGAGGAATGATCATAGCATTTCTGATCGGAACGATCAAACGCACTTTACCTGTTTCACCATGCTTTAACAGCAAATCGGGGTTGGGAAATTTTGCCCTGAAAGCAATGTTCCCGGTATTATTGTCAAATTCACCTTCAATGGTTTCGATGGCGCCCTTATACTTGTGTTCCTGGCCATTTGCCAGTATCAGGGTAGCTTTTTGCTTATCATCAGTCTTCCTGCTTTTGTAATCCAGGTACTCCACTTCGGATACATTAAAATAAGCGTACACTTCCCTGTTATTCGATAAGGTAGTCAGTAAGGTTCCTTCATCAACCAGGCTTCCCTTTTTAAACCGGATTCTATCTATGCTGCCTTCAAAAGGAGCTTTTATCCTTGTAAAGGAAACAAATAATTCTGCCTGCGCTAATTCAGCTTTTGCCTTATCTAATTTTGATTGCCCGATAGCTAATTCTGTAGGCGAAACAATGTCTTTTTCAGCGAGTATTTTTGTATTCTGCCATTCCAGTTCGGTTGTTTTTACCTCGGCTTTGGATTTTTGCATTTCAGCCTCGTACTCTTTAGGCATGATATTGAAAAGAGACTGACCGGCTTTAACATATTGGCCTTCATCAACATTAATTGCTTCCAAATATCCTTTCACCTGGGCCCTTATCTCCACATTTTGCAGCGATTGTATCTGGGCAACATAGTCCTTTGTGAGAGAGGTATCCAAAATCATAGGACTTGTTACGGTGTATTTGCCCGGTTCGATTTTCTCTTCCGGTTTAGATGTACAGGACGCGAAACTTACAAAAGCATAAAGGCTGGTCAGTAATAGTAATTTATTCATAACGGTTAAATGTGTTCGGATAAAAAATCTAACTATTCCGCAATTCAAAACATAAGGTTTATAATATTCTATCCCTGATCATGGAAAACTCCAGTACCAGGATAAATTGAATCAAATGAATGGCAAAGCTTAGTTAGGACTGTGAAGGTCAACCATATATAAATGGAGGAAGAACGGGCAGGAAAGTATACTTCTACCTCGGGTTCAGCAATTGGGAATCAGAGCCTGAGCGCTCTGCCTAGAATAAAAACGGGCAAAGACTGGCAAGAGAAATCTCTATTGTAATGAATTCTCCTGAGGAAGCTATTGTAAGAATAGGAGGAAACTGAATAGATATTTTCACGGTAACGCGCCCCAACGGAGCTCTCTTCGTCTTCCGGATCATTCGTGTCATCTTCAGCTATTTCCAGTAAATCGTAATAAAAAATATCACCTGAACTTTCGCGTATATTATATTTAGAGGAAAATGATTCTTTTGAGGTATTTTCTACCTTATTGACATGTAATACTTCAATTGCATAAGAAGTAGTTGTGCGGGAAAAAGCCAACAGAATAAGAAGACAGAAAAACATCCTTTTCATAACCGTGTCAAATATACAAATTGAATTGGAAGCGCATAAAACAAAATAATTTCCGCTATACTTAAGCCCAGAGTAAGAAAAAATCATATCTGTTAATAACCATACTAATCATTTAAGCTGTTGTATCTGGCTAAGAAGCTTCACTTAAGTAAAACATTTATACAATGGCAAACATTAATGAAAACCTGCTCGTCAGAGGAGCAAGGGGAAATGTCGGCAAACAATTTGTTTTCCGGAAACATGGCAACAATACGAACATCGGAAAGATGCCTGTCATCAGGAAGGACCTGGCAGCTACAGAGAAACAGTTAGAAAAACGCGAACTGTTTTCCTCTGCCTCCCTGTATGCACAAGGCGTTATTTCTTCAGCGGAACTTAAGAAGGAATATCAGAAAAAGGCATCACCTGAAAAAATAGCGTATAACATTGCCTTCAGAGACTATCTTAAACCGCCTGTGGTAAAAAAAATTGATGCTGAAAATTACCATAGCGCCGCCGGTTCCATCATCGTGGTACATGCCAAAGATGATTTCAGGGTAGCTCAGGTAAAAGTGTCTATTCACACTGCTGCAGGCATACTGGTTGAAGAAGGTAACGCCGTTTTAAATCCTATTAACAGGGACAGGTGGACCTACACTGCATTGCAGGCCAATAGTTCTCTGCCGGGTTCCGTCATTAGCGCCACAGCGCTTGACATACCGGGCAATACAGGAAAGCTGGATATGGTTGTTTAGCGGAGCCAAACAACCCTGGCCAGGATTAGTAACAGGTCGCCTTTCGGAGAAACGCCCGGGGCGGCCTGTTTTTATCATAACCCATCTTTAAAATACTCAACCCGAAACTACTTTATTTTGTTGTAGTCTTTAATGTACATTTACCCGAATCAAGCGCTGCTTAACCACGAACAGATCGCTGTTTGCTCATAACTATCTCATTACCCTGCCGGTTGTCAATAATAAATATTCAGCTTAAAGGCAATGTTTTACATCAACCATAAAATATCTTCCACCGAATCCGCCAGTTTTTGGCCATTTGATAGCAGCTATTGGTTTAAACAATTAGACAGTTCGACAGCAGGGTTAAGTCAAAAAAAAAGGCAGAGGAAACCCGGTTACTATCTGGAACAGTCCGGAAGAGAAAATCTTTTTTTGAAAAGGACCTGCTGCTTTTTATCGCGCAATTCAAAAGCCCGTTGATGCTACTGCTGATTGGGGCCGTTATACTTTCGGCTTTTTGGGGAAACGCTCCTGAAGTATGGTTATTCAAAAAATACAAAAGCGCTTAAAAAAATATGGAGCGGAAACCAGGCAAAATATTAACCATCAACAGCGGCTCTTCCAGTATAAAGTTTGCTTTGTTTACTGCGGGCGAACCTTTTAAAAAGGAGCTATACGGGAAAATTGAACGGATAGGCTTTAAGGATACCTCATTATCTTACCAGGATGCAGTTACCGGTAAAGAAGTTCGCAAGTACGTTACAGTCTCCTCTCCTGCCCAATTCCTGATCGACTGGCTGGGTGAACATGCCGATCTATCCAACCTGGCTGGAATAGGCCATCGAGTGGTGCATGGCTTAAAGCATACTGAACCAGAACTGATCACGGAGGAATTACTTCAGGAATTGAGCCGCATCGCCAATTATGATCCCGATCACCTGCCGCAGGAAATAGAAATAATTGAAATATTCCGCAAACATTTTCCTGAGCTGACGCAGTTGGCCTGCTTTGATACTTCCTTTCATACCACAATGCCTATTCGGGCAAAATTACTTCCTCTACCCCGCCGGTATTTTAACATGGGTATTCAGCGATATGGTTTCCATGGACTATCCTATGCCTATATTATGGAAGAACTTACCCGGATTTCGGGTAAAGAAATTGCTATGGGCAAAATAATAGTGGCTCATTTAGGAAATGGAGCCAGCCTTGCTGCTATAAAAAATGGCGTAAGCATAGATACCAGTATGGGCTTTACGCCTGCATCCGGACTGGTCATGAGTTCCAGGACTGGAGACATAGATCCAGGAGTAGCATGGTTCCTGATGCAATCCGAAAAAATGAATGCTGAACAATTCAGCAAGCTTATCCATCATCAGTCAGGATTGCTCGGCATGTCCGAAACAAGTTCTGACATGCAGGATCTGCTTGATCTTCAGGTTAAAGATTTCCGCGCCGCTGAAGCAATTGAATTGTTCTGCTACCAGGCAAAGAAATGGATAGGCGCTTTTGCAGCAGCGCTTGAAGGGCTGGATACGCTTGTCTTTACAGGAGGCATCGGCGAGCATGCGCCTGAAATACGATCAAGGATATGTAAAGGATTACAATTTATAGGAGTTGATCTTGATGAAATAAAAAATACCAATGACGACGCGGTCATCTCCACTGAAAAAAGCCGGGTAATAGCGCATGTTATTCCAGCAAATGAAGAGTTGATGATTGCCAGATCGGTAGACCGTTCTTTAAACAACGTAGATAAAAAATAATTTATAGCTACAGCCGAATAAGCCAGTATACAAGGAATTAATGCTAAAATGAATGTGTACTGGCTTGCTGGAAATGATTTGTCGGAAGGCCTGATTTAATTAAAGTCAAACCAATTTTTACTACATCACGGAAACCCGCGTTAAACAATTCCCGGTTATCATAGTCTATACAGGTAATACTATTGTTTTAATGTGTTCCCATGAAAAAATGCTCCTCTTTGTTTCGTGCTGCCGTGATCATCCCTGCGTTGCTGATCCTGTCTTCCTTTTCAGTTATGTTCGAGCATCCGGCTCCGGTCTACAGGTTTCCCTATAGCCAGGCCGGTCTCACCAAACAGGAAGCTGCCGCGCATTTGCTGAGTCGTTTCAGTTTCGGCGCCACGCCGGGACAGGTGGAGGAGGTGGTTAAAACAGGCATAGAAAAATGGTTCTTTCAGCAACTCACTGGCTCCCTGCCCGATGACTCATTAAACAAGATGCTTTCCGCTTACGAATCGCTGAGCATGAATAATGAACAGATCGCTAAAGCCTATCCGAAGAACGGCCAAATATTAAAGATGGCCATCGCGGATGGTATCATTGATAAAGAAACTGCTAAAACGGATAAACAGGATTACAAAAAAGTTCTAAAAGCCTATGCGGCTGAAAATGGCTACAAACCCCAATCGGAGATGATCAGGCAACTCATCAACCAGAAAATACTATCCGCCGCCTATTCTCAAAACCAGCTTAGAGAAGTTCTCACCGATTTTTGGTTCAATCATTTTAACGTATCTCTTACCAAAGGCGATACACGCGGATTTGTTTCTGTATATGAACGCGAGGCCATCCGAAAAAATGTATTTGGCAGGTTCGAAAATCTATTACTGGCCTCCGCTAAATCGCCTGCCATGCTCACCTATCTTGATAATTTCAGAAATGTGGCGCCTGGCGGATCGTTAAATGCACAACAGCAAAAAAGGCAGGAACGATACCTCGCACAACTGGAAGAAAAACAAGCTGCAGATTCTTCCATGCAAAAAAATGACATCGCCGGTAAACTAATTAAAGCAAAAAGAACACAGGGGCTTAATGAAAATTATGGCCGGGAAATCATGGAATTACATACCGTGGGCGTTGATGGCGGCTATACCCAGACAGATGTCACTAACGCGGCCAGGATATTCACCGGCTGGACCATAAATCCTTCGCTGTTGAAGGGCGTTAATAAA
>JBDTVL010000052.1:0-9095 GCA_040007215.1 Flavitalea sp. | reverse complement strand
GGTGTCAGTGGGTTGGTTAGCGGAACTTATCTCCGCGGAATTAGTTGGCAATACTGCCGGTCATGCTACAGGCATTAATGAGATTCATAAAGTGGAAGAAGGAGACATTGTATTTGTTGATCATCCTAAGTATTACGACAAGTGTATTAACTCAGCCGCGAGCTTTATCATCATCAATAAAAAGATGGAAGCTCCTGTAGGGAAGGCGTTACTCATTCATGATGAACCCTTTGAAGCCTATCGTAAGATCGTAAAACATTTCAGGCCCTTCGCTCCTTCCATCTCCATGCGGGGTGAAAACGTCAGTATTGGCGAGGGGACATTCATCTATCCATCGGTATATATTGGTAATAATGTATCAATAGGAAAGGATTGCATCATTCA
Source organism: Flavitalea sp. (assembly GCA_040007215.1). Lineage (GTDB taxonomy): Bacteria > Bacteroidota > Bacteroidia > Chitinophagales > Chitinophagaceae > Flavitalea. The sequence continues at coordinate 8,711 of JBDTVL010000052.1, read as the reverse complement.
TCCCAACGTTACCATTCTCGACCATTGCATCATTGGCAATGGCGTGATCATACAGGCCGGTACGGTGATCGGGTCGGATGCTTTTTATTATAATACAAAAAAGAACAGGGAGGTCTGGTATAAGAAAATGGAAAGCTGCGGTAGGGTAGTACTGGAAGATGGCGTGGAAATAGGGGCCAACTGCACTATAGACAGGGGAGTAAGCCATGATACGTTAATTGGCGCAGGCGCCAAAATCGATAACCTGGTGCAGGTAGGTCATGATACAGTGATTGGAAAAAACTGTCTTATCGCAGCGCAGGTAGGTATTGCAGGCGCAACTACATTAGGCAATGGCGTAACGCTGTGGGGACAGGTAGGCGTTTCTAAAACGCTTACTATCGGCGATAATGCCACTATCTATGCGCAGAGCGGAGTGCCCGCATCACTGGAAGGCGGTCATACCTATTTCGGATCGCCTGCTGAAGAGGCTTCAAAAAAAATGAAGGAACTGGTATGGGTTAAACGTATACCGGAACTATGGAAGAAAATTATGCGGGAATAACTATTGCTATTCGTAAGTATAATCGTAGGGAAGCGCTTCGGCCAGTTTTTTCCATCCCCAATACCCCGTATTGATCACGTCGTACTGTTCATAGAAAAAGCCGTTCTCTTCAATAACAAATCCATCTGCCGCATCCAGCAACGTTACCTGCATCCGGCTATTGGAAGGCAGTTTAAATTCTTCCAGGAATTTTTTATCGGGATTTACATTCTTATAACTTACACGGTAACGACCTTCCCAGTTAACAGCAACGGTATTGCTGTCGGCCTGGTAAATAGAACTGTCGTACAGGTCTTCTATTATTTTTCCAACCGGTTCTTTGCCGCCGCCGCCTTCCATTTTCTCTACCATAAAACCTTCATCCACCACGATACTGTCGTACAGGGCGCGCATAAAATGTAATCTTGATCCCAGATAAGTTTTCGCCCTGTTTTTAATATGTTGTACTTCCGCTTCCGGGGTAGAATCGGTTTTAATAAAAAACGGGTAGCCGGTATACTGACTGATATTGGAATTGTAATCGTAGTTAAAAGAATCGAGCTGGTAGCGGATAAGATATCCAAGCGCATTGTTCTGTATCAGCAGATCTTCCTTACAGGTAACTTTCAGCTTATGCCTCTTCTTATTTTTTGTGTAGAAGAAATGCAGCGCCTCGGGATTCTTAATTACGCACTCCGCGGCATTTGACGTAGTACCGATAAAATTATCTGAAAAGAATTTCCCAAATCTGGACCAGCCGTCCATTACCTCATTAGTAGCCACTACAGCCACTTCTGTTAACACCTGGTTCTGCTGCGTTAAAGCAATAACTAATGTATCGGTATTCGGCTGGGTATTGCTGATCCTGATCGATTTCGTTTCATAACCGGTATAAGAGACCGCCAGATCATATCCGCCATTAGGAAGCCGCATAGCGAAAATGCCATCGTTATTACAGGTGACACCATAAGTAGTATTCTGACAAAATGCGGAGGCGCCATTGAGCGGTTGAAGCGTGGCAGCATCGATTACCTTGCCTTCTATCCGGAATGTTTTTTCCTGGCTGAAGCCAGTTGTAAAACCAGCCAGCAGGAGTATAACCGAAAATATCTTTTTTGTGAGCATGTATAGTTGTTTTATATGGTAGCGATGCGATCCTGATATGCAAATAACTGTCCAGTTATCAACGCTGAAGCTTAGCCGCATATTGGTTACAGGCTTTGTTAATTGTTTGTTCAAGCGGGGTAAAGGAGAATCCGGGTAGCGCCGCCAGTAATTTACGGTTATCAAAAAGGGTATTGTTCTGGGCCATCCTGGCGCTCTCCCGCGTAATAAGGCTTTTCTGGCCGGTAAATAACGTTCGTAATTTTTCCAGCCGCCAAGCCAGGGTGCCCAGGAATGGCGTAGCCAGTCTATGGGGTCTTTTTTTGCCAAAACCATCGGCTATGGCATCGAAAGTTTTACGGAACGACCAGTTATCGCCGCTGATGATAAACCTTTCTGAGGTGATATCACTTTTTAATAATTGCACTATGGCCCTGGAAACATCTTCCACATCTACAAAACCATTCATGCCGTTGGTGTACCAGGGAAAGTTGTTGTATATATTTTTAAAAAGCGAGCAGCTCGATGCATTCCAGTCGCCATAACCGAGTATCGTGCTGGGGTTTACGATCACGCCGCTAAGTCCTTCGGCGATACCTCTCCAGGCTTCCATTTCCGAATAATATTTGCTGATGGCGTAGTTGGTATTTTTTTTACTGGCTTCCCATTTTTTTTCTTCATTGACCAGCAGGCCATTGATCTTTCTATCCAGAGAGGCCACGGAGCTGACATGGATCAACCGGCGTACATTTTTTTCCAGCGCTGCATTGACCACATTGGCGGCGCCATCGATATTAACGGATAGCATATCCGATTTCTCCTTTTCGTGGAAAGTAACTTTTGCCGCCGAATGGATCACGGAGTCCACGCCGATCATTGCTTCTTCAAGTCCTGCGGCATCCAGCACATCGCAGTCTACCCATTCTACTCTTTCAAAAATAGCGGGATCAATAAAAGAGGGAATATTTTTTCTTCTGCGTATAGCCCTTACCGTGTAACCTTCCAGTACAAGATCCCGGATCACATATGCTCCCAGGAAACCAGTTCCGCCGGTGACAAGAATAGTAGGCATATAGGATGATTAAATCGCTGAGGTGAATTGTTTCAGGAAACGGACATCATTTTCGCTAAAAAGGCGAATGTCATTGATGCCATACTTAAGCATGGCTGGTCGTTCGATACCCATACCAAAAGCGAAGCCGGTATATTTTTCCGGATCAATAGAGCAATTTTCCAATACTTTGGGATGGATCATTCCGCAGCCGAGTATTTCCACCCATCCTGAATATTTACAAACATTACAACCTTTGCCATGGCAGATCTGGCAATTGATATCCATCTCTGCGCTTGGTTCGGTAAAAGGAAAATAGCTGGGCCGGAATCTTATCCTGATATCTGTGCCATACATTTCCTGTACAAAATAATACAGCGTTTGTTTCAGGTCGGCGAAAGAAACGTTCTCATCTATATATAAACCTTCCAACTGGTGAAAAAAGCAATGCGAGCGGGCGCTGATGGTTTCATTGCGGTACACGCGTCCCGGACAGATGATTCGTAAAGGCAGTTTGCCTTTTTCCATTTCACGGATCTGGATATTGCTGGTATGTGTTCTTAATAACCAGTCCGGATTTTGATGGATATAAAAAGTATCCTGCATATCGCGGGCAGGATGATGCTGGGGTAAATTGAGGGCGGTAAAATTATGCCAGTCGTCTTCTATTTCCGGCCCTTCGGCAACGGCGAAGCCCAAACGCTGAAAAATTTCAATGATCCGGTTCTTCATCAGGCTTATCGGATGGCGGCTGCCCAGGGGAACGTTATCGCCAGGAAGCGTAAGGTCGGTATCGTCGTCGCTTACCTGTCCATTGCTGTCTAATCCCGATTTCGACAATTCATATTTGCTTTCTGCCAGTTGCTTGAATTCATTCAGTATCAGTCCGAATTCTTTTTTCTTTTCTACAGGCACATTTTTCATTTCTGTGAAAAGATTTTTCAGAATTCCCTTGGCGCCCAGGAACCGTATGCGGTAAGCTTCCAGCGCTTCCGCGCCATCGGTATTAAGCGATTCGATCTCCTGTTTAAAGCTATTGATCTGCTGTAACAATTCATCCATACCGCAAAGATAGGTAAATGGCTAAATGTTCAAATTTGGTACATTTACACCATGCCCGATAACTTACGACTTACCGATTTCCTCGACCCCATCAATACGGCCATGATCACACCCGACGAGGCCTTCCATGACGGACAAATGGGTAAACATATAGATGCTTATGAAAATGAATTTCCCGACCTGTTTATGGCCGATGTGGTTTTGGTGGGCTGCCCGGAACAAAGAGGCGCCGGGCCGGGCAAACAATTGTCTTCGCCCGACAGCATCAGGGAACAGTTTTACCAGTTATACTACTGGCATCCCGGCATTAAATTAGCCGATGCCGGTAATATAAAAACAGGCGCCGCTTTAACGGATACCTATGCTGCGCTGAAAACCGTGGTACGCGAAATTACCGCCATTGGCAAAACTGCGCTGATCATTGGCGGGTCGCATGACCTCACCCTTGCCCAGTATTATGCCTTTGCCGATCAGAACAGGATCATTGAAGCCGCCTGTGTTGATGCGCTGATGGATCTGAATATGCAATCGCCTAAAAAAAGCGATCACTTCTTAATGGAGATGCTTACCGGCGAGCCCAACTTCATCCGCCATTATAATCATATCGGCTTTCAAAGTTATTTCGTTCACCCGCACATGCTGGAAACGCTCGATAAGCTGCGGTTCGATTGTTTCCGGGTAGGAAAAGTAAGAGAGAATATGGAAGAAATGGAGCCGGTGATCCGTAATGCCGACCTGTTCAGCTTTGATATTTCCGCTATCGCTCACTCCTTTGCGCCGTCTAACACCCAATCGCCAAACGGGTTTACCGGCGATGAAGCCTGCGCCATGATGCGTTTTGCAGGATTGAGCCCTACCGCAAATTCGGTTGGTATTTATGGTTATGATCCGGAAAAGGATAAGGACCATATCACAGCAAAACAGATTAGCCAGATGCTATGGTATTTTGTAGATGGAAGAAGCAAGGGTAAAAGAGAAGCCGGGATCCAGGATAAAGAAGCCTTTAATGAATTCCATATCGCTTTTGCCGAAGTGGCCACCACTTTCCTGCAGAGCAAACGCACTGGCAGATGGTGGATGCAATTGCCAGACCAGCGCTTTATTGCCTGTTCTTATAATGATTATATACTGGCCAGCAGTAATGAAGTTCCGGAAAGGTGGCTGCGCGCACAGGAGAGAAGCATATAATTCAGTTTATTTTTAATGACCTGTTGAATGACGATCGCAAAATATGTATATGCAGGATATTGTTTGTTATTACTCTGCTCCTGCGCTGTTCAGCAAAAGATCGTTACAATAGCTGAAAAGGATCTCTTCAGCGATCCCGTGATGGCGAAGGCACATACCGGTATCAGTATTTATGATCCACAGACGGGAAAATATATTTATGACTACCAGGGCGACAAATATTTTGTACCCGCCTCGAATATCAAGATCATTACCTGCTATACAGCGATGAAATACCTGAAGCATATTCTTCCCGGCATTCGCTATTATGAAAATGATACGGCCATCTATTTATTGCCTACCGGCGATCCCAGTTTTTTACATCGCGATTTTAAACAGCAGCCGGTGATCAGCTTTTTGCAAAAGCAGCAAAAAAGTATTTATATCACGCAGCGTAACTGGAAGGATAAGCCACTCGGACCCGGCTGGTCATGGGATGACTATAACGGTTATTATATGACCGAAAGAAATGCGCTGCCTGTATATGGCAATACTATTAAATGGATACAGGAAAAAGTTACTGGCGGACAGAACGGCGCCGACAGTTCCATCTCTGTATACTCCGATCCGGAGATCAACTGGAAAGTAAGATTTGATGCCGGCTCCGTAACGCATTTCGATGTTACCCGGGATCGCGATGATAATATATTTCATATTGGGGAGAGTAATGAACGGTACAGGGAAATAGAAACGCCGTTTGTAGTAAAGGGTATCGCTTCGGCGCTGGAATTACTCGCTGATACCATCGGTAAAGAGATCCATATCGCTGAAAAGTTTTCGGTATCCTCACCCGAACCGAAAGTGATCTGGTCGCAGCCGGTCGACTCATTACTTAAGCCCATGATGTATCGCAGCGATAATTTTTTTGCCGAGCAACTGTTGCTGATGGCTTCTGAACAACGATTTGGAACAATGAACGGCGAACAGATCATCGACAGTGTATTGAAGAATGATTTTGCCGGCCTTCCCCAGCCGCCTGTATGGGTAGACGGCAGCGGCATGAGCAGGTATAACCTGTTTAGCCCCCGCGATATGGTTTTTATTCTCGATAAAATGAACCGGGAATTTGGGATGGACAGGATCCGTGATATTTTCCCCACCGGGGGTACGGGAACGCTTAAAGGTTATTATACCGGAGGTAGCGGTTATATATATGCGAAAACCGGCTCTATGTCGGGTGTGGTGGCGCTTAGCGGTTACCTGTATACGAATAAAAAAAGATTACTGATATTTTCGGCGATGGTCAATAATAACAATGGAAGTTCAGGTTCTGTAAAAAGGGCGGTGGAGCGCTTTATTACTGAGGTAAGGGAAAAATATTGATAACGAGGTTTATTCCTGAATCCCCTACATTTTTTTAAACAACTGATCCATATATTCTTTTCTGAATTCGATATAGGTAGGGTTGCCGCTGGCGGTAGTATTGGGTTGCTGGCATTGGAATAATTCTTCCAGCAGACTTTTCATTTCCTGCTCGGTGAGCGATACTCCCGGCTTCACCGATTGCTGGCCGCATAGCGACCGCACCAGCTTTTCTCTTTTCGAAAATTTCAGGTCGGCGCTGAAATGTTTAAACTGTTCCAACAGGTTTTCTATTATCGCTTTTTCATTTCCCTGCTGAATATCGGCGGGCGTTCCCTGGATAACAAAGCTGTCTTTACCGAAAGGTTCTACCATATATCCCAGGCGAACGAGTTCTCCGGTCAGCTCCTGCAATAACACGGCATCCTGAGGGGAGAGTTGCAGTGTTGATGGAAACAGGCTCTGCTGGCTGGAAATGGGTTTCCCCTCGGCTGCCGCGATGAGTCGTTCATATAATATTCTTTCATGCGCCAGTTGCTGATGCACCAGGATAAAACCCCGGTTGGTGGCCGCTACAATATAAGTGTTGGCCAACTGCAGCAGGGCGCTCTCTTCCAGTAAATAGATATCGGCGTTGATACGCGGCAGACTATTCTCCCGCTCAAATTCAAAAAAAGAACTTTTTACAGCGGCCTCATATTGCGGTTGCACCTGTTCGTTAGTCTGCCCGGTTTTACCCGGCCAACTCTGCAGGTTACTTTTTCCCGATTCAATAAAATGCGCCTGGTTCTTCCGGGTGAATGACTGGAATAGAGAAGAGGAAGCTATGGCGGCTTTCTTTTCTTCGGAGAAGGGTTTGCTGACCGAATCAAGACCCTGGATACCGGGGTCGAGATCGAAATCGAGGGCAGGCGTGATACTGAACTGCGCCAGTGCGTGTTTTATAGCTGCCTGCACAAAGGCATATACGATCTTTTCGTCTTCAAATTTTATTTCCTGTTTAGTAGGGTGAACGTTTACGTCTACCTGCTCAGGATCCAGATCTATGAACAGTACATACATCGGGAAGCTGTCGGCCGGAATCATTTCCCGGTAAGCGCTCATGATAGCATGGTTCAGGTAGGCGCTGCGGATAAAGCGGTTATTGACGAACAGGTATTGTTCGCCTCTTGTTTTTTTCGCCGTTTCGGGTTTTCCTACAAAACCATAGGTGTTCATATAATCGGTCTGCTCTTGTATAGTTACCAGTTTGGCCGCATACTGGTTGCCGAGGATCTGTACGATCCTTTGCTTCAACGATCCCCTGTCGAGATGAAAAAGTTCCTGGGTATTGCTGGTGAGAGAAAAGAAAACATCCGGGAAAGACAAAGCTACGCGGATGAATTCGTCAACGATATGCCGCATTTCCGCAGGATTACTTTTCAGGAAATTCCTCCTGGCGGGAACGTTAAAGAAGAGATTCTTCATCGCAATACTGGTTCCCGTAGCGCAGGCGATGATCTCCTGTTTTCTAACTACGCTATTATCTATTTCCAGGTAAGTTCCTGTTTCATCGTCAGGCCGCTTTGATTTTAATTCTACCTGTGCGACCGCCGCGATGGAAGCCAGCGCTTCTCCGCGGAATCCCATCGTGCGGATATGAAAAAGATCGTCGATCACTTTTATTTTGGAGGTGGCATGTCTTTCAAAACACATGCGTGCATCGGTTTCGCTCATGCCTTTTCCATTATCGATCACCTGAATCAGCGCTTTGCCGGCATCCTGCACGATAAGCCTGATCTCGGTAGCGCCAGCATCGACTGCATTTTCCAGCAGCTCTTTAACGGCGCTGGCCGGACGTTGTATCACTTCTCCCGCCGCGATCTGGTTGGCGATATTATCGGGCAATAATTGAATGATGTCTGCCAATTCTAACTTAATTTGTGGTGCAATTTACTGCGAATAAATAAGCTTTATAACAACGCTGAATATGAAAAGATTCCTGTGCCTGGCGCTTTTTTTCTGGTCCATTCATTCTTTTTCACAGACTACTTCCTTAATGCCGGCAGACAGATGGGTGGACAGTGTATTCAAAAGCCTGAACGACGAACAGAAAATAGCCCAGTTGATGATCATGAGGGTATCCACGATCGACGGGTCAACGCGCAAGGTAACCTTTTATGAAAAAGAAGTCAGTGACGCTATCCTTAAATATAATATAGGCGGCATCTGCTTATTCCAGGGAGGCCCTTTGAAACAGGCAACCCTGATCAATCATTTCCAGGGTATAGCCCAAACGCCGCTGCTGGTATCTATCGATGCCGAAAACGGGCTGGGAATGCGTATGGACAGCGTTGAAGGACTACCCAGGCAGATGATGATGGGCGCCGTGGATGATCCATCGCTGATCTATCAGTACGGAAGAGTAGTGGGTGAACAATGCAAGCGGATGGGTATCCAGGT
>JBDTVL010000051.1:0-9401 GCA_040007215.1 Flavitalea sp. | reverse complement strand
TCTGCCACGCTCACGACTCAGAGCAATGGGGACCCGCTAATCACCGGAAAACTACCTGCGTTACACGTCCGTGTATCACCGGTATCCAGCCGGAATGGGTGGCAAAAAGACTCTCCGCATGGTTGGAGGAAAAACAGTTATTCCCCCACCTTCAGTAACACCGTTTTATCAACGGCCTTAGCCCTTGTTTTTTTGTTGATGAATTTTCCATTAAGCATGGTTACATGAAAATCGTCGAAGGTATTGATGGTGGCATATTTCAGTCCCAGGGAATCCAGTTTCCTCAATCCTTTTTCATTCGTGAATACATATTTGTTCCTGAGCTTTCCGGCATCAGTGGTGTCCTGCCCGAATACAGGAACCACTTTATGTAAAATAATATCTTCTACAGAACGGATCTCTCCGAAGATCACCAGGCTATCTGCAGGGAGATTATTGCGCTGCACATAATAGGCCATTTCACTTTCCGACTGGTACTTCAGCAGCGCCTGATAAAAATCCCTGTTCACATAATAATTAACCGAAAGCGTGACGAGCGCCGTTGCAAATAGAATCTTCTTCAGGCGGCGTCCTTTCCGGGCGAACAGGTAGATCGCCAGCCCAAACCCGAATGCAAGAATCAGTAATGTATCTGCATGCGGCCACTCGCTCATGAAGAAAATATGCAGCGCACAAAGCGCCGCTATCAGCAGGCAACATACGGTTAGATGAATAACCGAAAATACTTTTACGGCCCTGCTCTTCAACGATAACAATGCTGATGCACAAAGAACAGACAGCAGAGGGAAAATAGGATTCAGGTAAAACGATAACTGGAACTTTGATACCGAGAACACGAGGAACAAAGTAATAAACCCGAAGTACGTATAGTTTTCGCCGGTAGATATTTTTTTGATCAGCGCCCTGCTCTTGCGGTACAGCGCAAAAAAAGCCAGGAAAGCCCAGGGCAGAAAAGCCCAGAGCGTGGTATGCACAAAAAAGAAAAGATCACCGCGTCCTTTAATCGGACCTGTATTGGTGAATCGCCCCCATTGGCTGGTCCACAGAAAAAACTTTACGCCGGATACATGATACTGCCCGAATATTTTCTTTTCAGGATGAAGATCGAATTGCAGGTAGTAGGCATACAGTGAAGGCATGAGGAAAACAAGAGTGAGCGCTATGCACAACAGCCATTGCCAATGAAATATAGAACTCCATTTTCGGCTATAGAGCAACGATAGTCCAATACCGGCGCCAACAGGAATGATGGTGAATAGACCCTTGGTCATGATCAGGCAGGCCAGCCCCAGGGAGCCGATAGCGATATGCAGCAGCTTATAACGGAGAGATGTAGCCGCTCCTGATTCCAGCGCACTGGTTAAATGGTACAGCGCCATGATCAGCAATCCGGTCATAAAAGGCTCTGCGCGTACATCCTGGTTGGAAATGATGATGTGCTGAGCCGTCAGCAGTATGATCGCCGCTATATAGCCATGCATCGGCGAATAATATTTCCTGGCAAACAGGAAAGTATATACCGCGCCCAGCAATACAAATACTATTCCCGGCAATTTATAGGCAAACATACTTACGCCGAAAAGGTTATAGGAAATGGCCGTCATCCAGAAAGGAAAATGTGGTTTGTCGAGCCAGTCAGCGCCTTTATGAAAAATGCTGAGAAAATTTCCGGAGTCATGCATCTCCATCGAGATCTCCGCATATACGGCGGCATCAGGCTCCATGATGGTAATGAATAACCCTGCCGCATACACGAACATCGTCAGCAGGAACAGGATATTCCAAAGACTATAAGCGCTGGTAAGTCGGAAAGAGGTTTTATTCAAAGCATTCATGAATGGGCGACTTAATTATTTTTAGAAGAAGTACGATCAGAATTAATGGAAACTGCTGAGTCGGAATTGGCTGAAACTGTCGAATCGGAAGCAGTAGAAGCCGCAGGGTCTGAATTAACTGAAACTATCGCATCGGAACTGGTTGCAGCCGCCGATACGTTACGCGGCGTTAATAACCATTTCCTGAAACCCAGCGCCATCAGGCTGCCCACCGTAATGCCGAGTATAGCGCCTACGGTTACATCGAACGGATAATGTTTTCCCACATACACCTGCGCATAGCAGACCAGCGCCGCCCAGATCCACAACCAGCTCCATTTCCGTCCGCTGATATTTTTTATGGCAATGAACCAGAAGGCCGCTAATCCAAAATGATTGGAAGCATGATTGGAAGGCATACCATAACGGCCCGCGCAACCGACAAGACTTCTCAATACCGGCATCAATTCCGGATCATAGCAGGGACGCGGCCTGGCAAATAAAGGTTTAAGTAAACTGGCGCAGGTGAAATCGGTGATCGCAAAAGTAACCAGCGTCAGTACAACAAACTGACAGGCAAATTTTTTATGATAGCGGATGATCCAGTACAATATAAAAGCATAGAGGGGGATCCAGGTGAGCGGATTTCTCAAGGCCAGCATCAGCCAGTCTAATGCCGGTGAAGAAGCTTTCGCGTTGATAAACGTAAATAACTTCTTGTCGATTTTTATCAGCCAGCCTTGTATATTCAGCGACACCATAGATGCATATTAAATATAACAAAGAAAAACGACCGGGATGATCATCATGCGTTTGCTACAGCCGTATAAAAATACCATCTTTCCTAATCTCCACAGGGTAGGTTTTCAGGAAATACCCTTCGCTGATATTATAGCCGTTCTTCAGGTTGAATTTATATTCATGTTTGGGGCAAACCACCTGCCCTTTTTCATCTATCCATCCGTCGGATAAGGGAACGCCTGCATGCGGGCATTTGTGCGCAAATCCGAAATAGGTTTCATTGAACTTCGCTACGCAGATAGTTCTGCCGCCCACTTCCAGCGTAAGGATCTTATTGGGATGCAGTTCATCACGGTTATCTGTGAACGAACTTTCGAAATCCCTGACCTGCCCGTCAATTTTATACCATGTATATCCATCCCCTGTAGCCTGCATAAATATTAATATAACGCTGTCCGGTAAGGATAACGGATCTTGTACAGCTCCTGCACTTTTCCCAATATCGTTTCCCTCAGCTCTTCGATATTTCTTTTTTCGATGGCCGATACAAATACGCAGTTGCCATGGGTTTCATTTTCCCATTTTTCCTTGAGATCGGTAAGGATATCCAGCTTCACGCTTTCTTCCAGCCAGGGATCGAAAGTATGCTGCTCGTATAGGTCCATTTTATTAAAGATGGTGATCGTTGGTTTATCAAAGGCTTCAATATCCTGCAGGGTTTTATTCACCACGCCGATCTGTTCTTCATAATTAAGGTGAGAAGTATCTACTACATGCAACAGTATATCCGCTTCTCTTACTTCATCCAGCGTACTTTTGAAACTTTCAACCAGGTTATGCGGCAGTTTCCGGATAAATCCCACGGTATCGCTTAGCAGGAATGGCGTATTGCCAAACACTACTTTCCGGGTGGTGGTATCGAGTGTGGCGAATAATTTATTTTCGGCGAATACCTCGCTTTTGCTAAGGATGTTCATGATGGTCGACTTTCCCACATTGGTATAACCGACCAGCGCTACGCGGATGAATTCACCCCTGTCTTTGCGCTGAACAAAAGCCTGTTTGTCAATTTCGGATAGCCGTTTACGTAATAAGGCGATCTTATCTTTTACGATACGCCGGTCAGTTTCTATTTCTGTTTCACCGGGTCCTCTGGTTCCGATACCGCCGCCTAATCTTTCCAGATGGCTCCACATGCCTTTCAGCCGAGGAAGCAGGTATTGGTACTGCGCCAGCTCCACCTGCGTTTTAGCCTGAGCCGTTTTAGCGCGGCTGGCGAAAATATCGAGGATTAGATCAGAGCGGTCTATCACTTTTATATCCAGCGCTTTTTCAATATTGGTGATCTGCGATCCGCTGAGCTCATCATCGAAAATGGCCACATGGATATCCTTTCCGGTTACATATTTTTTGATCTCTTCCAGCTTTCCCTTGCCCACAAAAGTGCGGCTGTCGGGCTGCGGCAATCGCTGGGAGAACCTTTTCACGGCTTTGGCCCCGGCGGTTTCTGCAAGGAAGGCAAGTTCTTCAAGATATTCTTTAACCTGTTCTTCAGTCTGGGTTTTATAAACCAATCCCACAAGGATCGCGTTCTCTTCCTGGATACTTTTTTGCTTATCTAACATTACACTCCAAAACTTTTCTTTGCTTAAAGGATGAAGTTAACCAATATGGCGATAACAACATGTTGAATTCAATGGAATAGGGAGTCGTTGATACAGCGGCAAAAGGCGCTAAAACGAATGGTTTTATGCGCCTTTTGCCGTGAATATATTGAAGCCTGTTTATAATCCGCTGATGTTTAGTCCTATCGTATAAGGGCGTATGTCAGGGCCAAAACCTTCTTTAATAAAAGCATTTACCTGGTAGGTGGCAAATAAGGAAATTACACCCAGTCCCACCCTGCCTGTTGCGCTGAGTCGGCTACTGTTAAAGAAGCGTTTCGATTTTACCTTCTCTGTATAAGCCAGAATGGTTTGGCCGGCGCTGCTCTGCATGGTCTTTCCTTTGGTGGTGGCGCTGAGCAGGGTGCCTATCTTGAGGCCCACTGCCGCTTTAAAACTCTTGTTAGGATGTAAGGGGTCTTTCATGTAGCGCAATTCTACAGGGGCTTCCAGGTAAGTGGTGACCAGCTTGTATTTTTTGAAGTGGGCCGTATCGGAAACATCTTCAAAGCTTAGTCGGTTGGTGTGCTGCCCGGCGATATCAATATAAGTTTTGCTGAACAGCATGTTATTGGAAGATATGCCTGCGCCTACGCCAACGCTGAACTGGGGATTCGATTTAAACGGAAAATCGAACATGAAATAAACATTAAAACTTCTTGGTAAACCCCTGGTATTAATGGTATCGGGAGCGCCCGACCATCCGAGATATCCAAGCTGAATCATCAGGTGATCTTTCGAGCGGTTCGGAAGGGTAACATTGGCCCACTTGTTTTTCTTTGACGTTTTTTGAGCAGGAGCGGCAAGAACGGCATTCTGAATAACCGGAGGTAACGGGTTAACGGCGGTGTCTTTAACCGGGGGTAGAGGATTGACTGCGGTATCGGAAACGGCAGGTAAAGTACTTACCGTTGAATCCTGCGCAAAGATCACAATGCTACAACCTAATGCCAGGAATAATGCTGCTATTTTTTTCATATTAAATATTAATGGTCAATGCTGCCTTTTGATTCCCGACCAGTTGTGTTGATCTGCCATCAAACTGGCCTCAAATGTATCTCTGCCGGGGTTAAAAAAAGGTTAAAGAAAAGATCTTACGCCGCAAATTTAGGAATAACCCGCTGAAGCGCTGGTTTTAAGGCTGCAAATGTAAGAATCTCATTCTCCCTGAAATTTTATTTTCATTTCTGTAGTTTTGAAAGCTAATCAACCTCCCTTCATGAATCAGCAAATTGAAAAAATTAAAAAGCTCAGGGCTTTTGTTCTGGACGCCATCAAAGATCTTTCCACTGAACAATTAAATATTATTCCCCCAGGCCATAATAACAATATCATCTGGAACCTTGCCCATATGGTGGCCGTACAACAGGCCATTTGTTATTTGCGCGCCTCGCTTCCTCCGGTTACTGAGCAGCAAATGGTCAATGATTATAAATCGGGAACAAAACCCGCAGAACCAGTCGATGAAGCCGGGATCCGGAATATAAAAGCGCTGATGCTGTCCAGCCTGGATAAGCTGGAAGAAGACCATGATAATAACCTGTTCGCCAATTATACATCCTGGAATAACCGCTATGATGTAATGATATCCACTATTGATGAGGCGATAGATTTTCTTCTTTTTCATGAAGGATACCATATCGGAACCATCATTGCACTGAAGAAATACGTTTAAGCGGAAGCCAACCGGTTATGCGTTTTCAGTTTTCTGGCGTTGAACCAGGTACAACCCTGAAAGCACCAGGGCTACCCCTGCAAACGTAAATACCGTAATCGGTTCTTTCATGAATATGGCGGCGATGATGAACCCGAATATCGGGCATAGGAATAACCAGAACGAAGCTTTTACAGGATTATCTCTTAATAAGAACATCCACAGTTGCATCGCGCCGATAGATACCGGGATGGCCAGCCATAATACAACGCCGGCAAAATGTATATCAAAAACATTTTTATCGTTGTCATAATAGCCAATAAGCAGCGGGATAAGGAATAACCCGCCTATCAGCGTTTGCCAGCCATTGATGGTGAGTATATGCAGGCCGTTCCAGGATTGTCTTGAATAATACAGCGCCGAAAGTGAATAGGATAACATGCTGATAAGCAGTAAAATCAACCCCAGCGGGGTAACATGACTTGTTTGAAGTAAAGGAAATGCGGCGACCAGTATACCCGCACAGCATATACCCAGGCTAAGAAAAGTTATAGCCTTTAACCGTTTTTTGAACCAGATAGAAGAAATGATGCTGATAAAAACAGGGTTGGTAGCAATAAACAGCGAACCGATACCTGCGGAAACATGCTGAATGGAAATAACAAAAAGCCCCAGGTATATAGAAACGTTCAGGATGCCATAAATGGTTATCTGTTTCCATTCCCGCCCTCCAGGAACGCGGTTGCGCATCAATACATGAGTAATGAACAGCATCATCGTACCGGCAAAAAGAAATCTTGTAACGGCAATCGTAAAGGGCTGCGCATAACCCAGGCCTATTTTGGTAGCTGTTGACGCCGACGACCATAAAATGGCAAAAACCACTCCCAGTAAGGCAATTTTTACAGTAGATCGCGCCATTTTCAATGAATATATAAATAAAAAGGAGCTATGAGGTTTACTTCATAACTCCTTTTGTGGACCCTGCTGGGCACGATCCAGCGACCCTCTGATTATGAGTCAGATGCTCTAACCAACTGAGCTAAGGGTCCATTTTAACGCTCAAGAAATAAAGTCCTGCCTTATTCCCGATTTTTAGAGAGGGGCAAAATTAAAAAAAATCAGGCAGCCACAGCAAGAAATCTTTTTAAATTTTAATTTACCTTTTCGCCCTGTTATTTTCTTAAGTTATATAATTGTTTACTATGCACAGGATCCCTTACTTATTTCTTTTAGCTTTCTGTAGTATTAACATGCTTTGTTCCTGTTCACAGGAAAACAGGCTGCCTTTTGCCGCTGATATTACAGGATTCGAGCAAGCGGATAAAGCGTCTTTCCCACCGGCAAACGCTATAGTTTTTGTAGGAAGCTCCTCTTTTACCATGTGGAAGGATGTAGCTGATTATTTTCCGGGTTATACTATTATCAACAGGGGCTTCGGCGGATCCACTTTGAATGATGTGATCCGCTATACCGATAAGATCATTGTGCCTTACAAGCCTAAACAGATAGTGATCTACTGCGGAGATAATGATATTGCCGCAGGTTCCGGTTCCGTCACTTCTGCCGATGTGCTGGAACGTTTTGTTCAGTTGTTCACGATAATCAGGAAAGACCTGCCTTCCGCCGCAATTGCCTTTGTGGCTATCAAACCCAGTCCCAGCCGGGAAAAATACCTGCCTATAGTGATCGATGCGAATAATAAAATAAAGGATTTTCTGTCAAGACAGGACCACTCCGCTTTTATAGATGTATATTATCCTATGCTTGATGCCGGGGGTAAACCACGTAAGGAGCTGTTCCTCGAGGATATGCTGCATATGAAACCTGCCGGATATGTTATCTGGCAGAAAGAGATTCAGCCATTCTTGCTTAAGTAGGCTTATTTTCTTACTTCTTCAAAATCAATGTAATCTCCTTTGGCTTTACTGCCGTCGGGCCGCTGACCAGGTGCTGAAGATTGGGTCGCCGCAGACCGGAACTGTCCCTCTGTATTCATTCTGTCCTGGAATTCCCTTACCTGGCTTTTAACCTGCCGGGTGGCGCGGAACAGGGGAATAATAAAGTTGAATATAAACCTGAACACCCCGTAAAATATCAACGTCCAAACTAAATAACGTATCATCCAATGAAGGTAAGGCGCCGTGGTTAACCGTGGTAATAAATGAGCGAAAAAGAATTGTTAAGACCTGCGCCTAAAAAAAAATTACCGATTTTGGAAGTAATACCTCATTTACATTACCTTCGTGCAGGAAAAGATAAAGACAGAAGGGAACGACGACCGTTCCCTTCTTTATTTCCCATGACAACAGATACACAGGTACAGGCGCTGGAAAAGATGTTAAGCACGATTTTAAGCGATCACCCGGAATATTTCCTGGTAGAAGTGAAAGTCAGGCCCACCAACAATATAAAAGTCTTTCTTGACGGAGATAAAGGCATTTCGATAGAGCGATGCGTAGCGTACAACCGGCAGTTATACAAAATGATCGAAGAAACGGGATTGTTTCCGGCGGATGATTTTTCGCTGGAATTATCGTCGCCGGGATTGGATGAGCCGCTTAAGTTGCTTCGTCAGTACACGAAAAATATTGGCCGTAAAGTGGAAATTCTGTTGAACAGCGGTATAAAAGTGGAAGGGATGTTAAAAGAAGTGTCGGAGCAATCCATAAAGATGGAAGAAACCAAAGGGAAAAATAAAAAGCAAGAGATATTAGAACACGTGTTTTCTTTTGAAACGATTAAATCAACAACAATTCAAATAGTTTTTTAAAGTACCGGCCACGGCGGCATATCCCCAGCGATAGCCGCTAAAGCCAGGAATTCAAACTGATGTTATGGCGAGTATTAACTTAATTGACGCTTTCCAGGATTTTAAAGAAGCCGAAAATATCGATCGGCCTACCATGATGAAAGTTGTAGAAGACGTTTTTAAAACGTTGCTGCGAAAGAAATATGGCAGCGACGAGAACTTCGATGTTATCGTAAACGCCGAAAAAGGCGATCTTGAAATCGTAAGAAGGCGCATGATCGTAGAAGACGGCGCAGTGGCCGATCCCCTTGCAGAAGTGCCTTACAGCGAAGCCGCCAAGATCGAGCCCGATTTTGAAGTGGGGGAAGAATTATATGAGGAAGTGAACATCATGGATTTTGGTCGCAGGGCCATACTTGCCGCTAAACAAACCCTGGCCAGCCGTATCAGCGACCTGAAGAAAAATGTGTTGGTTAAAAAATATGGCGAACGCGCCGGCGAGATCATCAGCGCCGAAGTTTACCAGGTTTGGAAAAAAGAAATATTATTACTGGATGAAGAAAGCAGCGAACTTATTCTTCCTAAATCGGAACAGATCCCGCAGGACTATTTTAAAAAAGGTGAAAATATCCGCGCCGTAGTTAAAAAAGTAGAACTTAAAAATAATTCACCCGTTATCATATTATCCCGCACTTCACCCGCATTTCTGGCAAAATTGCTCGAAATTGAAGTTCCTGAGATATTTGACGGCCTGATCGTAATAAAGAAAATTGTTC
>JBDTVL010000050.1:0-9448 GCA_040007215.1 Flavitalea sp. | reverse complement strand
AAAGCTAGGACTTGAAAAACTCTCTGACCCAAGCTATCGCCTGGTTATCGGTCATTTGCGGAGCGCTGTCTATGGTTACCTTTTTATCATTGAATTGAACGGTTTCTTTAAGGTGATGCTGAAGTTGTTCCTGGGCTGTTCCGGGACCAAAGATCAATATTTCATCATAGGGTAATAAAAGAGCCGATACCGATTTAAAATACTTCAGTTCCTCCGATTTTTTGGCGTTGTTGATCGTATGTTCATTACCTCCACTGTGATTTTCTCTGCCTTTCAGGTTATTAAATATTATGAATTCGCCTTTTTCATCCTGCGCAATGATCATGGCCTTGGCGCTATCTAACCATATGCCAGCTATTTTTTTCTGATGATGTGTTGTCATATACCAGCTATTGAAAATGTCATGCCACTGATTCTGATAACCGATTCTGATCGGCTCGCACTATTTTTTTATTATACTTCAATGTATTTTGCATGGCAACTGGCTATAAAATCATATTTTTTTATAAAATGATGATAAAACGTTTCCATGGATTCCTTTGGCGTTATCTTTAAAGTCTTAATATTTTTATTATGCATAAAATTTTGACAGTTTTTCTAACGGCGACCACTATTATGTTTTCTTTTGGTTGCGCCAGAGCCTCAGAAAGTAAAGGACAGCATAGCGATACTCTTATTGCACCCGTTGAAACAAAAGCCCCGAACAGCGCTTATAAGCCTGCATTTGCAGGTCAGACCCGTATCGGCGGAGTAAAAACAAAAGCTGCTTATACGGCTAAAATACTTTCCACCGATCTGAAGAACCCCTGGGGTATTAGCGCTCTTCCTGATGGAAGATTCCTGATCACCGAAAAGAAAGGTACCATGCGTATTGCTTCCGCAGCCGGTGTTATCAGCGACCCGATCACCGGGATTCCTGAAGTTAATGCCAACGGACAGGGAGGTTTATTAGGATTGACTATTGATCCTGCATTCTCACAAAACAGGATGGTATACTGGGTTTTTTCTGAAAAGGAGACCGATGGAAATCTTACCGCTGTGGCTAAAGGGAAATTGTCGGCTAATGAAAAAGTGATTGAGAATGCCACTGTCATTTACAGAGCTACCCCTGCTTTTAAAAGTAATCTGCATTATGGCGGCAGAATTGTATTTGATAAATCAGGCTATCTGTTCGTGAGTACCGGCGAACGTTCAGATATTGAATCAAGGCCACAGGCACAACAACTGAATTCGGCATTAGGTAAAGTGCTTCATATTACTAAAGATGGTAAACCTGCGCCGGGAAATCCTTTTGTAGGGACTGACGGTGCAAGGCCTGAGATATATTCCTATGGACATAGAAATGTTCAGGGACTGATCATTAATCCAACAACCGGCGATCTGTGGGAACATGAATTTGGTCCCAGGGGAGGAGACGAATTGAACCGGATACTTCCGGGTAAAAATTATGGCTGGCCTACCATTACTTACGGTATTGAATATAGCGGCGAAAAGGTTGGAGAAGCTATAACACAAAAAGCAGGGCTGGAACAGCCGGTATATTACTGGGATCCGGTGGTGTCGCCTAGTGGAATGACTTTTTATACTGGTAATGATATGCCTGAATGGAAGAATGATCTTTTCATCAGTTGCCTTAGCGGTCAGCACATTGCCCGACTCGTTATCAAGAACAATAAGGTTACCGGCGAAGAAAATTTATTGAGTGAAGAAAATCAGCGGTTCAGGGGTATCACCCAGGGAAAAGATGGCGCTTTATACGCAATCACTGATCAGGGCAGGTTGTACAGGATAGGAAAGAAATAATTGACCTGCATTTTTATATTCTGGCTGTTTAACGTTAGCCTATTCAGATGAAATAATAACGGTCATATATGGTGATGCATAATGAAGAAAGAATCTTCAGGAAATGCCGAAACATGTTGACTGATTAAATGGTTATTCTTTGCAGAATTACCTTGCATGGGATTGAAGAAGTAGTGCGCGCCTCGTGCCGCTGTCCGGGAGCAATGATCATTACATCGCCGGGTTTTAACTGGCGGGCATTGGCGCCAATCATAACCTGGCAGGTCCCTTCTATAATAAGGAACTGTTCTATTTCGTGCTGGTGCATCTCCGTTCTCATTTGCTGCATCCAAACTATTGCGGTAGTAATTTGAGGTGTTTTACCAATGATCTTGATATACATCTCATCCACTTCTGGCGTATGTAAGCAATCCTCACGGGTTAGCCAGTAGTTGTAGTCGCTAATGGCCGATTCTTCGTGCAGCAATGGAGGAAAGCTGGGCTTTTCTCCTTTATTCATCCGGTCCATATAATCGATAGAAGCCATAAACATCGCCTTAACGATCTTTGGAGGAGCAATGGCTTGCTTCACAACGGCCCGCTCGAGTTCAATGCTTAATTCATCTATTTTCAGCCTCACGCTTTCATGTAACTGCGCCATTGCTATAACTTCCTTTTCTTCGGAATGCGTTAAAAGGCCATTGATATAGGCTTGAATCATTCCTGATTGCATGAATTCATCTGTTTTTTTCATGGTCGGGCTGGTTTTTGCGGGTTGGGTAAATAACCAGGCAATATCGTTAAAGGGACAGGGAAAGCGGGTACAAGCGTGCCGGCTTCGATCGCCTGATCCGGCAGGGTATAGGATCTTTTAAGAATAATTCCCAAGGGTCTGCAGATACCGGTCATCCAACTGAACAAACGTTCTTTAGAAGGATCGTATTTTTTACCATTTTTATACATTAACAGGAAACATTGCTGAAGCAATTCTTCGGCCTTATGCTCATTATCCGTGCATCGGCAGCAAAGTCCATAAAACAATGGCGAATAACGGTCGTAGAACTGCGAAAATGCCTCCGGCGTATTTGCGTTCAGCAAATAGGCATATTTTCGATCTGTATCGGCTGATATCTGGTAGTCAGGTAAAGACATATGCTTGGCTACAGGTGTTATTGCCTCAAGGTATCTCCATTTTTCCGATTTATGTCATTGCCCCTTTATCGGAGAAATTTATTTAACAGGCAGAGACTGACATAAGGTTGTCAGCGCTCCTGTCTACATTTGCTTATTCTAAAAAAACAAGATAAAATGGAAGCGACAACGATAAAGCCTTTTTACCTGGCAGGCATTTCTATCAGGACAACCAATGAGCAGGGTAAATCTGCAACAGACATCCCTCAATTATGGAGCAGGTTTTTTTCAGAGAACATTATTGACAAGATCCCCCATAAAACCGATAATACGCTGTACTGCGCCTATACCAATTATGAACTTGATCATACACGTCCTTATACAACTATTTTAGGCTGTCGGGTGGATAGCCTGGATGATCTGCCAGCAGAACTTACGGGTAAATCTATTGATGGCGGAGCTTACCTGCAATTCGACGCTAAAGGGAAAATAGCTGATGGTATCGTTTTCCAGGTGTGGACAACGATCTGGAAAACGGATATCCCGAGAGCTTTTACGACAGATTTTGAAGTATACGGCAACCATGCGCAAGATCCTGATAAGGCTGAAATACCTGTATTTGTAGCCATAAAGTAAATCAAGTAAACAGGAAGGTTATAATTACCTGGCTGAAGCTGAGTTAGCCGGATATTTTGGATTTATTCTGACGATATACCTCTTCCACCAGTTCAGCCTGCTGAGCAGGAGTAAGGTACTTCCATTCGGACAGTCCCTGTACATTTCTCCAGGCATCATCTAAATAAGCGCGGAAAGTGACTGTTCCCTCAAGTCTTTGTTCGGGTGTTTGCATCAGGGCTTCTACAAAAATGGGTTTGCTTAACATGAGGGCAATTTACGGCATTTTTTTACTCCTTCTGCCGTGATCGGTACAATTTATCAAATCCTTTTACAGGCGGAGATCGATTACTCCCTTATATGGGTGAATATTTGCCGGAAACAGGTCCGGGAAGATACTTTTTTAAGTAATTTTTTGCCACTTGTTAATCCACGATAAGTTTTCTCAATTCCTGGGTGTTGGCGCTTTTTAACCAAACGAAATAAACGCCGGAAGCCCAGGAATTAATAGGGATAACCGCTGTGCCTGAGTTATCCAGCTTGCAAGCATGTACTCTTTTTCCTGTAGGGTCATAAATTACCAATTCCGCATTGCCCCCGGCAAATGACTGCCATTTAACCGTAACGGCTGCCCCATTTTTCACAGGAGTCGGAACAATTAATACTTCACTATTCATAATATTTATTTTAACAAGCCGGGTTCCGGAATATTGAAGGCTGCAATTGGACCAATGTGCAATAATAATAAAAATAGTATCTCAATAAGTTCAATGTCTTAGCAACAGTTTTATTAACCCCTTCACTTATCGAAAAAAAATACACTTAACTAAAAAAAAATTATGAATGCTTTTTTGACGATTCTATTATTTACAAGTAGTAAAAATCAGTATGGCATTGACTTGTGGTGATATGGGCAGTGATGTATAAATGATTTTTCAATGATTTATGTGCCATGATTTTGCAGCTATTTTTCTATATAGCTTATAGAATTATTTTATGATGACAATTGTCAACAAAAATTTAAAAGTCTCATCTTTATTGTTTTGTAAGCTATTGATCTCCTGAAACCGGGTAGAGGATCTTTTCTGCCCGGGTAAAAGGAAACGATGCCGTATCGGTATAGGGTATTGCTTAACCGAGCTATATTGCGATAACAATTGATCATTTATGCCCATCCTTCGACTTCATACCCTTATCCATGCTCCGCCTGTAGTTTGTTTTAATGCGTCGCGGGATATTGACCTGCACGTATCATCGATGAGGCATACCAACGAAAAGGCCATTGCAGGAAAAACTACAGGGCTCATTGGATTACATGAATCGGTGATATGGGAGGCGAGGCATTTTTTTATTCGATGGCACATGACCGTTAAAATTACGCAGTTTGATCCCCCATACTCCTTTACTGATGAAATGATCAGCGGGCCTTTTGCCCGGATGCAACATGTGCATGGATTTGCGCAGCAGGACTCGCACACGCTTATGACCGATCATTTCGACTTTGCTTCACCGTTCGGCCTGATAGGTAAGGCAGTGGATTGGCTGGCATTATCCAGTTATATGCGCGACCTGCTGGAGCTTCGGAATGTATTGATAAGGTCTTACGCGGAGAAGTCCTACCTGGTTTCCTTACAGGAAGGTCTTTAAGAATAACTAACAGGAGGTACACTTAACAGATAATAGCGTTCGCTGGTTAAACAGATCAAAGGACAATGGTTGATTGTGGCAGATCATAGCAGTTGAAGAAGAAATAAGTCATTGCAGGTATGCGTAGCTTATTTTTTTGACAGAAAATTGCCTGGCAGGCGCATACCTTGTTCATCAATCAGCACTTTTTCCATTACTTTCTGTAGTCCTTTAGGGATGATCTTTTTTTCTTCATCGGTTAGCGGCTGGATGAGTTCGAAGAATTCGTCTTTATCATCGTAGTAACCAAAATAGAGGTCGTACCGGTCATGGGCATGTAACCTCAGAGATATTTCTTTATCCTCCTCATAGATATGCATGCTTATCACGGACCATTGCTCATTATCTTCAAATTCAAATCGAACCTCTACCGCGTCTTTACTGATTACTTCCGTCACCAGTTTTTCTATCATCTTGCCCGCATGGTTCTTTACCAGTTCTTCGTAGTTCATATGCAGTTTGCTTAAAAGTCGGCCGAAGGTAAATAACTACCGCTGATTTCTGGTATTTAAGCCAACTCAGCCAGAAACTCAGGAGGAGAAGTTCACAAAACTATAACAGATTAACACATATCAATGTTGTAACTTTGATTAAAATCTAAGAGAATGACAAAAAAATTATTCAAAGAAACTATACTTGGGGGAATGACCCTATCCAATCATATAGTGATGGCGCCGATGACACGCAGCAGGGCAATTAATAATATACCGAATCAACTGATGGCAGAATATTATGCACAACGATCTGGAGCTGGATTATTGATCACAGAAGGAACCTCTCCATCTCCGAATGGAACAGGTTATGCCCGCATTCCCGGCATCTACACACCCGAACAGGTAGCAGGATGGAAACTGGTCACCAAAGCTGTACATGAAAGGAAAGGTAAAATATTTGTTCAGTTGATGCATACCGGGCGCATTTCACATGCCCTGAATTTGATCGAAGGGGCTGAAATTCTTGCCCCTTCTGCCGTTCGCGCCGCAGGAGAGATGTATACTGATGCCTCCGGTATGCAATCATTCCCGGTACCGAAAGCCATGACCATAGCAGATATTAAACATACTATCGCTGAATATGCTACGGCAGCAAAGAATGCTGTTGAAGCAGGTTTTGATGGCGTTGAAATTCATGGAGCAAACGGTTACCTGGTAGAGCAGTTCCTGGCGCCCAATACTAACTTAAGAGAAGACGAATATGGAGGTAGCATAGAAAACCGCAGCCGTTTTTTACTGGAGGTTGCTCAGGCTATCGTCAATGCAATAGGTAAGGAAAAAACCGGCGTACGTTTATCACCGTACGGTATTGCCAGCGATATTGTTACATATCCCGAAGAGCAGGCAGCATACATGGCTGAAAAATTGAATAATATTGGGCTGGTGTACATTCATCTTGTCGATCATTCTTCTATTGGCGCACCCGAAGTGAAACCATCGGTAGTGGAAAAGATCAGCAAAGCTTTTAAAGGCGCTATAATCCTTAGCGGCGGCTATGATGCGGCAAGGGCGGAGAAGGACCTGGAAAGCGGTAAAGGACAGTTGATCGCTTTTGGTCGTCCTTTTATTGCAAATCCTGATCTGGTAGTGAAATTAGAAAATGGAACAGAACTGGCTCAGCCTGATTTCAATACTTTTTACACCCCGGATTCCAAAGGCTATACAGATTACGCTGCATAAGCTTTGAAGGGTACTGATCTGACAATAAAATATCTAATCTTCTACTTCAACAATTACTTCTACCTCTACGGCAATATTCGATGGCAATGAATTCATGCCAACGGCGCTGCGGGCATGCTTTCCTTTTTCTCCAAAAATAGTTACCATAAAATCACTGTATCCATTGATCACTTTAGGCTGATCGGAAAAATCGGGTGTACAGTTCACCATTCCAAGAACCTTGATTATTCTTTTAACCTTTTTAAGGTCGCCCAGTTCTGTCTTTAATACCGAAAGGTGACCGATTGCCGCGAGTTTAGCCGCTTCATAACCCTGTTCAATGGTCAGCTCTTTACCAAGTTTCCCGGTTACAGAAGATCCATCAGGTTTCATAGGGCCTTTACCCGACAGGTACAACAAATTGCCTACTCTTACGCAGTTAACATAGTTGGCTACGGGAGGAGATGATTTTGGAAGCGAAATGCCTGCTTTCTCCAAATTCTTTTCCGGCGTTTGCGCCATACTGCTATTCATTTCAAAAAGAATACAGGAAACGGCCAGGACAATAGTCAATAGTTTCATTTTCATATTTTTTTATTTACTGTTATGGAAAATTTTCTGGTTCATCCAATTACAGGAATTACAAATAGCTCAGCCACCATTTTTCTTTATGACGGGTTTTATAGCTATCGTACCATTTGCATAAGGGATATAAGGAAACGACTACTCCAATCCAAACTGCATATGCAACCCCCAGGCTGTATCCTTCGCCTGGAATTTCAAATAAAAATGGAAAATTTTTCAGAGAATCAATGGCATACTCCAGGGAATTACCTCTGGCAAAAAAACAGATCGCACAACTCAAGTGTATCAGGTAAATGCGGAAGACATAATAAAAGAAGGCTGTTCTCAATATCATAACGATGCAGATCGGTATATCTATGGATTCAATCCTGTTCCGGTTTTGATGTAAGGGTTGTTGCATGGGCAGATAATGATGATAAAGCTAATTCTTTTGGACCAATCTATATACTTGCGGCAAATTGCATTTGTAGCTGGGCCGTCGGTTATTATTTATGCTGCAGTTTTTCTTGACAGAAAAAAATAACAGGCTGAGGCAAAGCATAAAATCAAAAGGGAAACAATGATCAGCCCGGTTGATTTTTTCGATGGCGTAAGTTGAATTGGAGAAGTGTCGCCCATCAGTACAAGCCCGGCCCAATAAGCAGGGGCAAGCAACCGCCCCTGTGATTCTTTGAGGTAAGTTAATTTGGCCTGCCTTAATGCATCGTTTTTGCGCATTCCTGTGGCCAGGTTTTCATAAAATAATCCGATCAGCCTGGCGCTGGTTTTTTCATCAATTTTTCCGAGGCTCATCAGGATGCTTTTACTGCCAGCATATTGAAAGGCATGCGCCAGCGATATCATCCCTTCGCCATCTTTATAACCTGCTTTACCGGATTCACAGGCAGTAAGCGCTGTAAGGTCGGCGGTAAGATTACAATTATAGATATCGAAAAGATACAGGTAATTGTCTGTCTGATTTCCTGATACCTCTTTTGAAAAAACTATTTTCGAAAACTCCGGATGCACATTATCGGCTATCGCATGTGTGCCAATATGAATGATCCTGTGGCCATTGGCCTGTTCCTTAAAGGCATTTACCGTGCTCTTTTCATTGGAAAATACGTTTCCTCCAAATCGATCGGCAATTTTAGCGGCCAGGTTAACAGTAAAAGGTTGTGGTAATAGAGATAGGTAGAAATGATCAATCTCCACCGCTGTATCTGTATGGATCCGATAATCTTCTTTTATCTGGTCAGAAAATCCTGGCGTGAAAGCGATAAAATTTTTTCCAAGCGTTAAGTCTTCCGGGCGCTGTTTTAAGAGAAAAAGACTGTATTGGTAAGATATGGAGTATTCTGTTAGGAGGGTATTGAAAAGAAGTTCTTCAAACTTTTTTATTTTTCGAGGCGTAAGCGTTTCGAAATTCACATTATATAAAATACCGTCGGGAATAATGACCAGTTTTTTAAACCTGATCTGTTTTTCAAGAGGTTGCCACAATCGGCTGTATAATCGGTAAAGAATATCTCCCGTTCTGTCTGCGTCTTTTTCAAATTCGCTAATGGATGATATATCGCTGTCGATCCCGCTGCCATTGAGCTCAATCAGGTTCCTGTTTTGCCGGTCTGCAACTAGCGCCAAAAGTTTTTTCCCGATGAACATATACCGGATTACCGTTGTGCCTTCGGGTATATCAGGTATGATTTCCTGAAGTGTTTTGAACAGCGAAGCATAACGCATAGTATAATAGACTGGAAATTCTATGCTGAGTTTGTTGAGAAACCGTGTCCAGTCATCCTGGGCTTGCAGGTACCTTTGCATCCTGTCATTTTGGTTCCCCTCACTGTCAAGTATACCCGATAGCGCTTTTTTTAATTTTTTTTCTGAATCCTGGATGGCTGCCGGTAATCTTGCGAATTGAATTTCTCCGCTCATATCCAATCTTGACCGGATACGATTATACAGCCCGGATTCGTGCAGGCCTACCAACTGATCCATATAAGATGGATTTCCGG
>JBDTVL010000049.1:0-9530 GCA_040007215.1 Flavitalea sp. | reverse complement strand
TACCATTACCGGCACGCTGGCCGGTCAGATCATTATGGAAGGTTATCTCCGGCTTCGCATCAACCCGCTGATCAGGAGATTGCTTACCCGCCTGCTGGCCATCGTACCGGCAATGGTCGTTATCCTTATCTATGGCGAAAATGAAGTAGATACCCTGCTCATCTTCAGCCAGGTGATACTCAGTATGCAGCTAGGCTTCGCCGTTATACCCCTGATCCATTTCGTCAGCGATAAAAAAACCATGGGCATTTTTGCTATTAAGCCGCTTACCCAGGTAACGGCATGGCTGATCGCTTCCATCCTGGTATACCTGAATGTAAGCCTGGTATTCAATGAAACTTCTTCCTTTTTTCAACGTTCAGACAGCCTGTTCTGGAAAATGACAATTATCATTGGCGGACTTTTATTTGCGCTGTTGCTGCTATACACTTTACTGTATCCGATGCTGGCCAGGAAACGTAAATCAGCATCCATACTGATGCATTCCGACGATCTTGAATTACAGCAGTTCAATATTCCTGAATATAAAAAGATCGCTGTGGCGCTCGATTTCAGCGCCAACGACCAAAAATTGCTGAGCTCAGCCATCGGTCAGGGAAAACCAGATACGCAATACCTGCTGATTCATATTGTGGAAAGTCCGTCGGCACGATTATTAGGCGGAGAAAGCGATGATTATGAGACGCTGAAGGACCAGGAAAGAATGGAATCGTACCAGCGCCAACTACAGGAAAAAGGATTCCAGGTAAGCGGCAAACTGGGCTTTAAAAACCGTACTAAGGAACTGGCCCGTATCATCAAAGAAGAAAAAGCCGATCTGCTGATCATCGGCGCTCACGGGCATTCAGGACTTAAAGACTGGCTATATGGAGAAACCATTGATTCCGTAAGGCATGCGCTGAAGATACCGGTGCTGGTGGTTAATCTTTAGATTATTTATCTTCTTTCTTAGGATCTTTCAGTAAATGCTTCAGCCTGCTGAATGTCTCCGGTTTGATATCGAGGTAGGAAGCCAGAATTTTCTGCGGAACACGCTGCAGCATATTCGGGTGATTGGTAACATAGTTCAGAAAACGCTGGCGGGTGGAGTTCTTCAGTTGTTTAAAGTAACGTGCATCTTTTTTAATGAAGAGATAGGTCATCATTTGCCTGGCCAGGTGTTCAGCGCCGGGAATAGTATCCACCGCATACTGGATATGTTCATATCGCATAGATACCAGGATAGAGGGTTCCAGCGCTTCTGTGATCATACTGGAAGGAATCCGGGTATGAAATGACATTTCAGATTGAATGAGTTGTCCTTCTTTAGAAAGTTGCAGGGTCTTTTCCAGTTTACCCACCTGGGTATATTTTCTGACCAGGCCTTTTACAACCAGGTTAAGATAATTTTCCACCTGTCCATACTGCAGAATAACTTCTCTTTTTTTAAATTGACGAACTTCTACATAAGGCAGATATCGATTCAATTCTGCTTCGCTGAGCTGAATATACTTTTGAATAAATTTATAGATATATGCAGCATATTGATCTGTATCGCGAACGGACTGCTCCATAGTTAAGATATAGCCGGCTTTTGAATGGTTCTTGTGCGAAGCAGGTGTTTAAGCCTGCTGAAAGTTTCGGGTTGAATATTCAGATAGGAAGCGAGATATTTCTGGGGAACCCGCTGAAAAAGCAGGGAATTGGCGCTGACGAAACGCACGAATCTTTCCTGTGTATTGTAGAGTATCCTTTCCAGTTCCCATCCTTCTTTCTGCAGAAAAAGATCGGTAATGATCAGCCTGCCCAAGCGCTGCCATTTTACGTCTTTTTCATACAATTTTTCTATACTTTCACGATGGAAAGAAATAAATGTGGTCGGCTCGATGGTTTCAACAATATACTGAGATGGTTCTCCGGATAAAAAAGACACGGACGAACTGATCACTTCTCCTTCCCTGGCGAGTTGCGTGATAATTTCCTCATCGCCTTTTAAAAAAAACTTACGCACCAGTCCTTTGATGATAAAATTGAGGTAAAATTCATTTTCGCCCTCCTTTATAAGCCTGATCTTTTTATCGTAAGTACGCAATTCACCTGCGCTCGCAAGCTGTTCAAGCTCTTCATCAGTTAGTGCGATGAATTTGCCTAAATATTCTTTAAGGGCCTTAACCATTTATGCAAGTTAAATTTTCTATTTGAAAGGAGGAAAAGATATCAGGTTTTAAGCCTTACTTTTGCAGACCCTGTTAAAAAAAGAAAATATGAAACAAAAAATTAAAGTAGCTAACCCGGTCGCAGAACTGGATGGCGATGAAATGACCCGTATTATCTGGAAGTTCATTAAAGACAAACTGATACTTCCCTATATAGATCTTGATATCAGGTATTTCGACCTGGGCATGGAGTATCGCGATGAAACCAACGACCAGGTAACCATTGATGCCGCCAATGCCATCAAGGAGTTTGGCGTAGGCATCAAATGCGCTACCATAACGCCCGATGAGGCGCGCGTGAAGGAGTTCAACCTCAAGCAAATGTGGAAAAGCCCAAATGGCACTATCCGCAATATTCTCGATGGCACCGTTTTCAGGGAGCCTATCGTTATGCAGAATATACCCCGCCTGGTGACCAACTGGACTGCCCCAATTATTGTAGGAAGACATGCTTTCGGCGATCAATACAGGGCTTCCGATACCCTGATCAAAGGCAAGGGCAAGCTGACCATGACCTTTACCCCTGAAGATGGCAGCGCCCCTCAGGTGATAGAGGTTTACCAGTTCAAAGGAGATGGCGTAGCGCTGAGCATGTACAATACCGATGAGAGCATCAGCGGTTTCGCAAGAAGCTGTTTCAATATGGCTTTAAGTAAAAAATGGCCTTTATACCTGTCTACCAAAAATACTATTCTGAAAAAGTATGACGGACGTTTCAAAGATATCTTTGCCGATATATTCGAAGCCGAATTTAAACAGCTTTTCAGCGATGCCAATATCGTATACGAACACCGTCTGATCGATGATATGGTGGCCAGCGCCCTTAAATGGCATGGTAATTTTGTATGGGCCTGTAAGAACTATGATGGCGATGTGCAAAGTGATTCGGTAGCGCAGGGCTTTGGTTCACTGGGTTTAATGACTTCTGTGCTGATCACGCCCGATGGTAAGACTATGGAAGCTGAAGCCGCTCATGGCACGGTTACCCGTCACTTCC
Source organism: Flavitalea sp. (assembly GCA_040007215.1). Lineage (GTDB taxonomy): Bacteria > Bacteroidota > Bacteroidia > Chitinophagales > Chitinophagaceae > Flavitalea. The sequence continues at coordinate 6,338 of JBDTVL010000049.1, read as the reverse complement.
GCGATCATCAGGCAGGCAAGCCTACTTCCACTAATCCTATTGCATCCATATTTGCCTGGACCAGAGGATTGGCATTCCGCGGGAAGCTCGACAATAACCAGGAGCTGATCGATTTCTGCGAAGCGTTGGAAAAAGTATGTATTGAAACCGTTGAAAGCGGAAAAATGACCAAAGACCTGGCTGTTGTGGTGCATGGCAACAAGGTAAAACATGGCGAACATTACCTGTATACAGAAGAATTCCTGGATGCTATAGACCAGAACCTGCAGAAGAAGTTCTAATAGTAAAGACTATTGATAAAAGTAAAGCGCGGCATAATTCAACATTACGCCGCGCTTTACTTTTATCTAGCCACGAAAAAAGCCCTCCTGGGAACAGGACGGCCTCTAACGATTGCTTGCCATATGAAAAAAAGATTATTTCTTCAAGGTGTCTACCATCTTTGCAGCGGAAGAATCAATAACTACAGTTGTAGAGTCCATTGTAACTACTGCTGGATCAACCGGAAGAACTGCAGGAACTGTATCAGTTGCTGTTTCGTCTGCCTTTGAGCTATCATTACAGGCTACGAATGCGCCTAAAGCTAAAACAAATAAGAATTTTTTCATTGTACCGAGTTTTGATTTTTACTGATTATTTGGTGTTTATACCGGAATTGCAGTAAGGTAACCCACCAGATTAAAAAATATTTTCCCCGTAAGTTGATGGCTCCATGTAAATAGGACCCTGTCCGCTGAACAACGGCATTATATGGTCCTTTTCCTTTTACATTTAACCTTATATATTGGGTTACTTCTTCCTAATTTCGGTATAAACAAAGGTGTTCCGCTTGAAAGCAGATTTAAATGAAGTCATTTTACTGGAAGCATTAGCCCAAAATGACCGTAATGCCGTAGAAGAGATATACGCTAAACATTATGGTATGGTTCAGTCATTGATTATCAACAATAACGGAACCTCGGACGATGCAAAGGATATTTTCCAGGAAGCGATGATCGTGTTGTATGAAAAAGCAGTGTCGGGGTCTTTTGAGCTGCAATGCCTGCTGAAAACATATATTTATTCTGTTTGCCGCAGGTTATGGCTTAAAAGACTGAATCAGCTTCAAAGGCTCATTCCCGATATCAATGGTCTTGAAGAAACAACGCCTGTAGAAGAAGATATTGATCATCACGATCAGCGAAGTCAGGAATACCAGTTGATGGAAAAAGCGCTGTCCAGCCTCGGGGAACCCTGTAAAAGCCTTTTGGAAGCATTTTATGTACACAAAAAGAATATGGGCATTATCGCCTCAAATTTTGGATACACGAATGCGGATAATGCCAAGAATCAGAAATATAAATGCCTGATGCGTTTAAGAAAATTATTCTTTACAGAATATAAAACCAGTAAAGTGTGATGGAAAAAATACAAATTTTGGAATCTGTTGAAAGATATCTTCGGAATGATATGAGCGATGAAGAAAAAGCCTCTTTTGAAGCGCTTCGCAAAACCACTCCGGAAGTAGACCAGTTGGTGGTGGAACATACCATATTCCTCAACCAGATAGATGCTTTCAGCGACCATAAAAATTTCCGCTCAACCCTTCATGAAGTGCATAATGATTTGGTGGATAAAGGAATTATTAAAGAAGAAGCGCCTAAAGCAGTTGTAAGACAATTGTGGAAAAAATACCGCAGAGTAATGGCAGTAGCCGCTTCGATAGCGGGTATTACCACGATGCTGATAGCCGGAATGGTCAGTTACTATTCACGCAGGGCCAATACTGCCGAGCTGGAACAACTAAGCAAAAAGTTCGAAAACACGGAAAGAACTGTGAAAGCGTTAAAGCAACAGGTAGAAAACAACAAAGTAAGGGTGGAGAAAGCGCCAACCAATACGCCCATTAAATCGGGAGGCACCGGCTTTCTTATTGATGGAAGAGGATACCTGGTCACCAATGCCCACGTAGTACAGGGATCATCAACGGTGGTTATTCAAAATAATAAATCTCAGGAGTTCAGGGCGAGGATCATTCATATTAATGAACTGAACGATATAGCCATTTTAAAGATCGAAGATGCCGATTTCAAAACCGTTTCTTCCCTTCCCTACGGATTGAAGAAGACCGGCGCGGAATTGGGCGAACAACTGTTCACCCTCGGGTTCCCACGCGAAGAGATCGTTTATAATGAAGGATACATGAGCGCCAAGACCGGCTTTAATGGCGATACCCTCAGTTTCCAGATAGGCGTTTCGGCAAACCCGGGTAATTCAGGAGGTCCTGTATTTAACAGGAACGCCGAAGTAATCGGCATTATCAATACCCGCCAGTCGACCGCTGAAGGCGTTGTATTCGCCATTACCGCAAAGAATATCTTTAATTCAATTGAACAGATCAATAAAGACACTACAGAAAACACGCTTAGGCCTCCGGTTTCTTCTTCCCTGAGAGGAATAGACAGGATTCAACAGATCAAAAAGATTGAAGATTGCGTGTATATGGTAAAAAGTTACTGAGCTGTTTAGCGGAAGTCTATTTCTTCCACAGGCTTTCAGGATATTCTCCGCCGGCGATCAGCGTATGAAGGCTATCTTTAACTTCGGGAGCATCTTCTTTATAGGTAACGCCAAACCATTGAGCCGAAGTAGGGATCACCTTAATAACGCCCTGCTTATCCCTGATAAAATGATCAGCTACCAGCGGAATAAAAAATTCACTCTTCGGTTTTGTGCCGTCTTCTGCCAGGAACTCTTTGAAAAGTTTCTGTGAATAGGGAAATATAGAGGGATGAAAACAATAGAAGTTCATCGACACCTGCGAATCTTTAGCAATTTCATGAGGCTGCTGATCGTCATCGCAAACAATATGGCCTTCCTTCATGGAGATATTCAGCCTTTCTGCAATGGCGGTAAGGTTTCCAGATTCATCTGCCTGGCATACACCCCTGTTAACGGTTCCGTTATCGGAAAGGGTTTTTAATAACTCATAACCAATGATCGAATATATTTTATCGGTACACTGCTGAGTTAGGAAAACATAGGCTTTTTCGAAAGCGTCTCTTCCGTAAAAATCATCGGCATTGATCACGGCAAATGGTTCGCTGATAGCGTCTTTAGCGCAAAGAACAGCATGAGCAGTTCCCCATGGCTTTGTGCGTTCGGCGGGAATTTTAAAATCGCCGATAAATGAATCAGGCTTCTGATATACATAGGCCGTTTCAATCTTTCCCTTCAGCACAGGCTCAAAAATATCCTGAAAATCTTTAGCGAATTCTTCACGGATAATAAATACTACTTTAGTGAATCCTGCCCTTATAGCATCATAAATAGAATATTCCATTATCGTTTCGTCCGAAGGGCCAAAAGCCTGTATTTGCTTCATACTTCCATAGCGCGATGCCATACCGGCTGCCAGAATCAATAGAGTTGGTTGCATTATCGTAATTTTAAAAATTTAGTCGCTAAATTAAATAATATATTATAAAAGCAAGACAACGATCCGTTTTCATCAATAATGAAACGGGAATTATTTCCTGCCTAAGCTATCAAACGTAAATAGTCACGGTATGTTTTGCGATCAATTGTTTTTTTCATGGATGAAGCTTTTAAATTCCTTCCCGCAGGTGAAACCCTTCTTCAAAAACTGAGCCGTGAGGCATTTGATGAAAAAGAGATCATTGTTGATATACTTCGCCTGGACAAGATACATCCGGTGATTTCCGGCAACAAATGGTTCAAATTGAAATATCATCTGGCATCGGCGCTGAAAAGCGGACATAGGGGTATAGCCAGTTTCGGCGGGGCATGGTCCAATCACCTGGTAGCGCTGGCTTTTGCCTGCAGGCAACATGGACTGAAATCAATAGGCATCATCAGGGGCGAAGCTCCGGCAGTCTATAATGCATCGATGCAGCAGATGCGCGATTTTGGAATGGAGCTGGTCTTTATCACCAGGGAACGGTACCGGCTTAAAGAAATCATAACAAAAGAGCTACTTGCAGGGTTTCCTGATTATTATTATGTTCCCGAAGGAGGCGGTGGCGCTGAAGGAATTAAAGGCGCCGAAGAAATTATCAGCCTGGTTCCCGATATCCACTATACAAACATTATCTGCGCAGTGGGAACCGGAACAACGATGACCGGTATTATTAATCATTCAAAGCCAGGGCAGCATATATTAGGTATATCCAGCCTGAAGATCAACGATACGCCTGCTGATCATCTGCATAACGACAATCATCCCGGGCGATATATTACCCGATATGCAAAGCAAAATAATTATTCGCTCAATCACGATTACCATTTTGGCGGTTATGCCCGGCATACTCCGGAACTGATTGCCTTCATGAATGACTTATATAAAAAACATGATTTACCTACCGATATAGTCTATACCGCTAAATTATTTTACGGAATTTTTGACCTGGTTAAAAAAGATCATTTTAAAAAAGGCGGCAAACTGTTGGTTATTCATAGCGGCGGGCTGCTGGGCAACCGGTCGCTGCCCCACGGGATACTCGATTTTTAACGACTGCCGGACACCTTTCAACCTATATCTTTGCAGCGGTAAAACAGAAATCAGCTCATGCGTTATTTGATCATGGTAAGGATACTGACATTTGTATTGTCGATTGTGGGCATATCGGTGAAAGCCATAGCGCAGGACACCCTGCCCAAATTTACTGCCTTGCTGAAATCCCATAACCGGATCGTAATCAGTTGGACCAATGCCTACCCTTTTACTTCGCAGATCAGCATACAGCGATCGACAGACAGTACCCGGAACTTTAAAACCATCCTGACTGTTCCGGACGCTTCGGTTCCGCAGAATGGTTTTGTAGATACGAAATCTCCCACGCCTTTTATGTTCTACCGGTTATTCATCGTACTAGACAGCGGTAAATACCAGTTCAGCAAATCGAAACGTGCCGTTCCGGATACGGCTAAAATAATAGAAGCGATAATCCCTGCGGGAAATAATCAGCGTATACTGGTGTCAGATAGTTTGTCGACAATAGAAGTAAAAGAGCTTAAGGAAAAAGGCCCGCTTCCTCCCCCGGTCAAGGTCGTTCCGGTTCCTAAGCCCGATCGGTTTTTTATCGTAAAGAGAAAGGACAGTCTGCTGGCCCGTATTGCAGAAAAAGATTTTAAAAAGTTCAGGGATTCCATAGTTTATTCTACCAAAGACACTATGGTATTCCTGACCGTCGATTCTATTCTTATCAGGCCCTTTGTTCCTAAAGAAGTGTATAAAGCATCTAAATTTGTCTATACCGAAAAATATGGGAATGTGATGATTTCCTTACCCGAAGCATTAAACGCTAATTACGCTATCCGCTTTTTTGAACAAAAAGGAACCAACCCTGAAAAATTATTTCTTTTCGATATAAAACGGGTAAAATCGGCTTCGCTGATAGTGGATAAAGCTAATTTTATGCACTCCGGCTGGTTTTGGTTTGAACTGTATGAGGATGGAAAGATCAAAGAAAAAAACAAATTCTTTATCCCGAAAGATTTTTAGCGCTTTTTGCCCTGAATTATTATAAGCTGGCACACCGATTGCATAATCAAGCAAAACCCCTGACATGAAAAAAATTCTTCTTTCGGCGGCATTTCTCGGAACAGTTGCAGCGGCAGTTATTGTTTATGTTCAATTCCTGGTTTCGGAAAAACATATCGAAGATCCTACTGTGGATATCTGGCATTGAGTACCCCCTCATTCATTGATCAATTCAACGTTAAATACCTCGGTGAAATAATGTTTCACTTTTTCTTTCACTTCCTGCATAGATATTTCGCGGTTTAATTCCCGCTGAAGAGAAGTTACCTGCTTATCGCGGATACCGCAGGGTATAATATCATTAAAGTAATCCAGGTCGGTATTTACATTAAGCGCCAGTCCGTGCATAGTGATCCAGCGGCTGCACCTGACGCCAATAGCGCATATCTTCCTTTCCATTCCCGCTATTCCGGGCGCTAACCATACCCCTGTTTCTCCCTTCGATCGTTGCCCCTCCAGGCCATAATCAGACAAGGTCCGGATAATCACTTCTTCCAGGTTTCGCATATATCTGCCGATATCCTTATAAAATTTTTCGAGGTCGAGAATAGGATATACCACCAGTTGACCAGGACCATGAAAAGTGATATCCCCTCCCCTGTTTATCTTGTAAAAGCCTATATTTTTATCTTTTCTTTCCTGGTTGTCAATCAGCACATTTTCTTCATGCCCGCTTTTTCCAAGCGTAAAAACAGGAGGATGTTCAACAAATAGCAGGTGATGAACCGTTTCTGATTCGGCAACCGGATTACTGGTATTTCCCGCCCAGGCCTTCGATTTTTCTGCAGTATTAAGC